>NZ_CALFPF010000436.1 GCF_937919775.1 uncultured Gimesia sp. | reverse complement strand
GCATCTGTCATGAAAATTAACTGCTCATCTTGGCTTATGCAAGAGTTCAGGGTGAATTGAATGCGATTCAGGCTCACCGTATGTCGCGTTAAATGGCGTTTACGAAATCGTCGCCGTTATAATATTCGTAAAACAGGCGGCCAATTTCATCACTCAGACGAGAGAGATACTCTTTCTTGAACTTGGAAAAGGTCACTTCGGAAGTCGCTCTGGGAGCACGCAACGGATAGAACGAGGTGATTTCTTTGCTGTAAAGTTTTTCCCCTTCGCCATTCTCATCCATTGCATAAACGGTCACCATGCCTTCGGCGCGACCGCGATAGAGATCGGAACTGTTTTCCTCGTACAAACTGTATTCATGCAATTCTACATGAATCACATATGTGACGTCGAAGGCTTCGCCAATTTCTTCCGGCTTGTCCCAGTCGGGATTTTCATCCAGCCAGGCACGAATGCGGTCTGGGTTGATCACCTTCACGCCATGCTCGTGCAAACGGAATGTGGTGTATTTGGCCAGATCATTGTGAATGCCATCAAAGTTATACTGCAGCTCCAAAGGCGCGTAACAGACGACGGCGACCGTGACATCTTTGCCTGTCATCGACTTCTTGGTCTGCGAATCGAAGTCCGGTTCAATGGAAGGGGGACCGCCAATCAGGTATCCCAGCAGAATAAAATAATTACAGCCCGACATGGTCGTGCTTAATACCAGAACCAGGGCAAGTTTAATGACGGTATTAAAAAACTGTTTTTGAACACGTTGTCCGAACGAAAAAATTGTCATCGTGTGATCCTTCACAACTCCGAATTTGGTTTTGGGCGTCGCTTCTGATTTCATGCCGAAAGCTAGATCTCTGCTCCCGTTTTATAATTATAGAAGAAACGACCAATCTGATCGGCAATGCGATCCAGATATTTTTTCCTGAATACAGTAGGCGATTCTGACTCAATGGAGACAGGCATGTGATTCGGATACTCGGACGTGTATTCGCTGACAAATACTTCCCTGGCCCGTTTCAGCCCGTCCAGTTCCTTGACCTGATACGCGGACACCGTTCCGAATGCTTTCCCGCGCAGCAGGTTCGGACTGTTCGGTTCGCGATAATCAAATTCATCAATGTCGACATGAATGATGTAGTCGGCATCAAAATTTTCTGCCAGTTCATCGACGTCGTTCCAGACGCCGCCATTGTCGTCCAGCCAGGTTGCCACCTCGCCTGTGTCCATCACTTCGATCTCATGGCGGCGCAATCCATAGGTGATTTGTTCCAGCAGGTCATAATTCAATGAAGGATAATCTGATCGAATCGATTCCGGCGTCGAGCAGACGACAAGCACTTTTTTCTTTTCCTTCGAGAGATCGATCTTGGTGCGCTTGGTAAATTCACAGGTGATGAGCGGATCGCCAAACAGCATCTTTCCCGCCATGACGCCCAGAGAACAGCCGCTGGTAATCAGACAAGCCAGCATCAGCAGCGCGGCGGCAAGCGTGTGCAGGCTGAACGGATTTGAGTTTCGTCGCTGTGTAGAATTTCGCATATTTTCTGCCATCCTTGGCATAAACCGAACTCACTTGTCGAGATATGATTTGTTTTTTGAGGAAGGGAATTATTTCCGGAAAACCGGAACGCATCTAAATTCAAAAGGTCAACCGAAAAACCCACTCCATGACGGTGATCGAGACCAGACCACACATCAACCAGAGCAAACAGTTTTCAGGATGAGAGACCAGCCAGAGTCGCTTGCGATAAACGCTGATCCAGGACCAGGGAATCATCACAAGACAGACCATTGCCAAAACCAGACCGGCGGTATTGGCCTGGGCAGACTGACGGATCTGACCTCGTACAAAATGGGAAAAGGAAGTTGTCATCCCACAACTGGGACAGGGAATGGATAATTGATTTCGAATGACACAAGGTGAAAAACCGAGTCGTTGATGGGTACCAAATCCACGCGGATCCGGCTTTGTTTGAACGGCAACTCCAAAGCCCGCAATCAGAAACAGACTCCAGCCGATCAACAACAGGCGAATTTTCCATCCAATCGGTGTACCCGGATTGGACGCACGAAATGCCGCCAGAAAGTGATCCACTTTCGAATTGACTGAGGGTTTAAAATTGAAATTCATATTGAGAATGAGAGAAGCCGAGGTTTACCAGTTCTATTATTTTACTGCAAGACCATTTCAAAAAATTGTCCCGTCTCCTGCGATCATACACAAATCATTGCGGCCCCGTCCAAACACCCTGATAGACTTCCACGGCAGGTCCCGTCATAAACACTTCGCCTGACTCAGCCCAATCAAGACGTAAGTCGCCACCCGGTAAATGGATAAGCACCTTCCGCTCACTTCGCCCGGTTAAGACTCCGGCCACTGCCGACGCGCAGGCACCGGTCCCGCACGCTTGCGTCTCTCCCGAACCCCGCTCCCAGACGCGCATCTTCAGTTCCGTGGGAGAAACGACTTCGATAAATTCAGCGTTGACCCGATTCGGAAACATCGGATGGACTTCCACCCGGGGACCGATCACATGCACCCAATGATCGTTGATTTCTTCCACGAACGTGATGCAGTGCGGATTACCCATCGAAACGCAGGTGACCTGAATCGTATCCCCCCCCAGATCCAGATCTGCGTTCACAGGCGGATCTCCCGGCAGCAGGGTTGGAATCTCAGCACTGATCAAGACTGGTTTGCCCATATTGACACGAACCTGGCTGACTTTCTGACCGGAAAGTTCGAGATCCAGGTTCAAAATGCCGGCGCCGGTTTCGATCTTCAACGTTTTCTGTTGCGAGATGCCATGATCGTAAACGTACTTGGCCACGCAACGAATTCCATTGCCGCACATTTCCGATTCGCTGCCGTCGGCGTTAAACATCCGCATTTGCGCATCTGCTTTTTCGGAGGGGCAAATCAGGATCAATCCGTCAGAGCCAATCCCCTTATGCCGGTCGCTGACCTGGATCGCGAGGCCGGCGATATCCTGCGGCAGTGTTTCTTCAAAGCAGTTGACATACACGTAATCGTTGCCAGCGCCCTGCATCTTGGTGAATTTCATCGCTGTGTTTCTATGATTGAACTAATAAAGGTTGTGATTTCAGGTACAAAACGGCTGTTATTCTTTCGACTTCAAGCCCAGAAAAATACTTCTGCGCAAGGCATTATCGCGACTGGAAAACTCATCTTCGTTACTGGGCAGAATATTTTCCAGCGTCGTCGCCATCATATGGAATTTGGCATCAATGTCATCTGCATAATGGACCAGCAATGCTTCTGGTGTATGCGGAGCAATCGGGGAACCCCACTCCGGTAAATTCTGATGCGCCACGATCAGATGTTCCAGGCGTAATAACGTTTCGGGGTCCAGATTATCGATCTTTGTCGCATGTTCGCGGACGAGATCCCGTCCCAGCAGAATATGACCGATCAGTCGCCCCGCGGGCGTATAACTGGAAGCGTGGGGCTTGTATTCCAGCTCGGTCAGTTTACCGATGTCGTGCAGAATCGCTCCCGCGACCACCAGCGATTTATTCAACGGAGGCTGCATCTTCTGATAATAAGCCGTATATTTATCTGCCAGATAACAGGCCGTCCTGGTGACAGACAACACATGCTCCAGAAACCCGCCCGTAAACGCATGATGATTTTTGCTGGCAGCGGCGATGGTTTTGATCTGGTCTTCATACTGCTGCAAAATATCCAGCACCAGATTTCTCAGGGGAACGTCTTCGATCTGCTCGCGCGCGATCTCCGTCAATTCCTGAAACATTTCGGTGCTGGAAAAACGGGACCGCAGAAAATACAAGCCGGGATCAAAACCGTCGGCTTCGTCCTCATCGACGATCGGCCGAATCCGATCAATGTCCAACTGCGGGCCATATTTGTTCTCGTCGTAGCGCGCCCGAATTTTATAAAATTCTCCCTCGGCCCAGTTCGACTCGCAATCTTCGAACCAGGTCGTATCACTCCAGATCATCGCCGTCGCCGTCACGTCACTATCTCGAAATTGAACGCGAAAATAAGGCTTTCCATCCCGTGTGGTGGCGCGCTCTTTGGAAACCAGCAGGACAAAACTGTCCGCGAACTGTCCCGGTTCCATTTCGCTGAGCAACATTAATTGTCGAGGTAAATTCATGCACCTGGCCCCGGTAATTCAAAATACAAAATCAAAAGTCATCCTATTCTAAAGTCGATCCACCAGAAGTGCAAAACAGACTGTTCACGCAATTCAATTGATTCAAGACATTCCAGTCCTCTTTAGGCTTGCGATGGGGAATTCTGTGGTTCGAAAACAAAAGTGCCAGACTCTCGGAACCCTGCCTGCCCGATTTTGTCTTCTCATAACCATTAAAACGAACTTAACATACTATTTTCACTCCACTTACAAAAAACCGCCTGTTTAAAAAGTTCTAGGCAAAAAGCATCTCGGAAAAAATCAAGCTCTTGCTATAATAACAGGAGAGAGTAAAAGGCGCAGAGGCTCGCTATTCCCCGGCTTGAAAATTTGACTTTGTGCCTGTTTTCGCCGATAGATACCATCAATGGCTAATAAACCAAACAATTTTTAAACTGGAGATTTTTTTCCATGGCTGTTTCAATTACTGAAAATGCTTCCAAAGAGTTAAAGCGATTTATGGAAGACCAGAAAATGGGTGAAGGTTCTTTGCTCAGAATCGGAATCGTTTCTGGTGGTTGCAGCGGATTCCAATACGATTTCCGTTTCGTCGATGAAATCGATGAAGAAAATGATACGGTTTCGGAACAACATGGAGTCAAAGTCGTCGTCGATAAAAAGAGCGGACTCTACCTTGATGGAACCACCGTTGATTTTTATGAAAGCCTCGAAAAACGAGGATTCACATTCGAAAACCCCAATGCAGTTAAATCCTGCGGGTGCGGCAGCAGCTTTTCTGCCTGATTCAGCGATCAGCGTCTGAATGAGATCGATTCGTGACAATCGAAACGTCCAAAGAGATTACCGAGGAGCAGAGTCTGCTCCTCGGTTTCTTTGTTTTCAGGCAGCTCTTGTTGACAGTTTTATCTTGAACAATGAGCGATCCCTGAGCTGCGCTCATGCAGAGCCAGCGATCTGCACGCAATCTGTGATCGAAGGCTTTCGCGGAACAGAATCCGGACGAAACCAGGCCAACTGAACGTTTGCCTAATCGCCGAATCCCTCTCGACTTCCACAAAGCAAACCAGATCGCTATAACAAAGCCCGCAAGAGTCTGCATATGAACCAATTTCAAACTGAAAAATCAAAGTTAACGGTACAAATAACGAAGGAAGCAATACAATGAAACTGGAAGGGCAAAATGCTCTCGTGACAGGTGCGTCCCGGGGAATCGGTCGCGGATGTGCAATCGAAATGGCGAAAGAAGGAGCCAACGTTGCCATTAACTATCGATCCCATCCTGAAGAAGCTGAAGCAGCAGCCGAAGAAGCACGATCCTACGGCGTGAAAGCAATCACCATCCAGGCAGATGTAGCTGACCAGCAATCGGTTGAGGCGTCCGTCGCCAAAGTGGTGGAAGAATTTGGCAGCCTTGATTTGTTCGTTTCCAATTCTGCTTACAGTGATCGTGAACTGATTCTGAATGCGGACATGGAAGGCTTCAAACGTACGATTGACGTCACGATGTGGGGCGCTTTTTTTGGTGTGCGTGCTGCAGCAGCACAAATGGCCAAACAGGGCAATGGGGGCTCGATCGTGGTGATCAGTTCTCCTCACGCCGTCATCGCGATTCCCAGTTCCGCGGCGTACAACATGGCGAAAGCGGCGATCGACCATATGGCAAGAACCGCTGCCATCGAATTTGCCCCACATAAGATTCGCGTGAATACCGTTCATCCCGGCTGGATTGACACTCCCGGAGAACGAAAATTCTTTACAGACGAACAACTGCAAGCCGGCGCAGAAAATATTCCCTGGAAACGACTGGGCACCCCCAATGAGGTGGGCAAGCTCGTCACCTTTCTCTCCAGTCATGACGCCGATTATATGACCGGAGGCACAACAACCATCGATGGCGGGATCAGTCTTCCCTGGTGGTCAAAACGAGCTGAGGGAGCACAATAATCCGGAACGGAAAATGAAATCTCTCCCACCCGGTAATCCAGACAGATCAATTTTCTCAACCCTATAAGTACCAGAGACTTCAGGTTGATCTGTCACTCTGGTTCGTGATGAGGTACACTACTGTATCTCAGGAATCAGGGGGAGGACTCGTATGGCAGGAGAGTGAGTGCTCTTCTGGTTTATTGATTTTGCGACTAATATCCACCGCCGGGAAACGAAATTCATTTACTTATCCGTTACAGAGGAAGTGCCTGAGGATCTCAAAATGACTGACAGTCACAATAAAATTGAATTGAAAAATCCCGTGGTTGCCGCCATTTTAGCATTTCTCATTCCCGGTGCGGGGCACTTTTATCAGGGAAGAACCTTCAAAGCAGCCATTTACTGCTTCTGCATCCTGAGTACTTTTTTTTGCGGAATGGCATTAGGCGACTGGAAAACCGTCTATTATCAGTCAGAACCGGGCAGAAGAAATCTGGGTTATTTTGCACAAGTCGGCGTAGGTTTACCCGCACTGCCTGCTTTAATCCAGACTTCACGTTATAATAAATCGGTGTCACCCGCCAACCTCGCACAAAATGAGGCCGACGCCAATTACTTTGAGTCGCGCTCTTACCACGGGGAAATGCCTCTGGAAGCTCCTTTCCATGGCACACTTCTGGATCGTGGCGACGATGGCAAAAACGTCAGCGGGCAGTTGGATGGTTATATCAAGTTAAAAACCGTCCCGGGGGAGTTTGGCACGGAAATCACTGGCACTTTTGAGGGGACGCTGGATAACAAGCCGATCTCAATGCTGAATCTTTCTGACCCCGTCGGAATTGGTTTGCCATTAGGCGGGGATCCACAACGTTCTCTGGAATGTGCTGTCGTGCGTGAAGTCAATGGCCGACGGACCGATACAGGACACATTGAAGGATCGATTCCCAGACCCTTTTTGAACTGGTTTGAGATGCCTTTGACCAATCGAGAACTTGATGACGTCAACAAAAAACTAGGGAAACGTTACGAATTTGCCGTCGTATTCACCTGGATCGCCGGGTTGTTAAATCTGCTCGTCATCTGGGATGCGTTCGAAGGACCAGCCTACGGCAGAGGCGACGAAGAGGATACCAAACCCAAGGACAAAACACCGGTAACTCCCAAGTCCTGAAAGAACATGAGCTGCTTTCAGGCAATTTAGGTCAGTAATCCCGTTTCAAAAGGCAAAACAATCATGTCGATTCCACTTCTATTCGCGAACCAGGTAAATGCCGTTGTCTACCTGATTCCGCTTTTGGCGGTGATCAGCCTAGTATACAATTCAACACGCTACGAAATCCCACAGGTGATTATTCAACGGTCGATCCGTTTTTTCTTCACTGCCATCATTATTATGGGCGTTTTAATGACTTTACTGGCAGTACTTTCGTGGAATCTGTAAACAACCCGCCATATTCCCTCTGGACTGATTCTAACTGATGAAGCCGGGAATCTGCTTGTAGCATCGTTTTATTTTGACTTACTAAAAATTTAGTCTCATTTATTTCTATTCAATTGCACTTTAAGAAGATGTTGCACATACTCAAACAATTGCGGGGTCTCAGATTCCCTTTCTACAATTGTTAGGTCGGGATTGCTTTATGCAGAATTTTGGATTTGCACTTACAGAACTGGTAGATCTTGCAGATCACAGTGATCTTTTTGAACTATTAGACAATGAGAGCGTTTATGCGCTTTCCCATCAGGGTTTCACCGAAGGTTTCTCCAGCGTCAAAGCCATCAGCCGCTCGACCGGGATTGAAACACGTCGACTGCTGCAACCTGATCTGTTACCGATTGATATCGCCGTTGCCATCGCAGAGAAACTGCAATTGGCGGTCGGCTTTGACTGGGCAAACTGCCCGGCAATTCTGCTCTGCCACTCCCACACGAATCATCAATCTGCGCGGCAGTTATGCAACCAACTTTCAGCGAAACTGAACGTTCCTGCTGAGAAGTTTATCGCATTAAACTACGGCTGCGTGGGCTTTATCGAACTGCTGAACCAGGCAACGAAAATACTGGCAGACTTACCTGCAGGCATACACGTTCCCCTGCTCACCGTCGAAACTCCCGAACATTGGCACGATTCGTCTGACAAGGCATTCTGTGGAATCGTCTCTGCAGGCGCTACCGGAACCACAGTCTGGAGAGGCCCTGGCCACTCTCTGCTGCATGTGGAAACTGCGACGGAATATATTCCTGTCGAACGCCGCAAACCAGACGTACCGTTATTCTGGACCGAACAGGGAGACATGTTTGATTTCCGCGGACAGCCGGAGAATAAACTGGTCATGCACATGGATGGCGAATCGGTTTTCCTGAATGGCGTCGACCTGATGCTGGAAGCCTGTCTGAAATCCTATGCAGACGTCGTAGACAGTGCAGAGCGGATTTTGATTGCCCCCCATCAGCCCAGCGGAAAACTGTTAAAAGCGATGATCGCCGCAGCACGACAGATCCCCGTGAAAGCCGACTTCCTCAACAATCTTCCGAATTACGGCAATTCCATTTCGTCAACGATTCCCACTATCCTGGCGAGACTGGATGAGGTGGTTTACGAAAACGGTTACGCCCCCGTCAATGAAGGAGACGTGATTCTCCTGCCGGCAGCGGGAATCTGCATGAATCGTCTGACCGATTCGATGTGTATCGGCAGAGCGGCCATTAAATGGCAGCCCGACCGTTTTCACGATGAGTCCTGAGTCGCGGCGCTAAGCCGCATCACGATCATAAGAACGCGTGCCAAACGCTTCGCGCCCTTCAATGATCGATCCTTTGTCGAAGCGCTTACCAAAGTACAACGCTTGCGCAGATGCATCACTCAGTACCGTCTCCGCGTCTCCGCTGACCAGCACCTGGCCGGCACTGATGATATAACTGCGATCGGTAATCGTTAGCGTTTCACGTTCGCGGTGGTCTGTCAGCAGAATCGAGATACCATCGTCGCGTAAATCGGCAATGATGTCCTGAATATCGTGAATGGTAACAGGGTCAATTCCGGTAAACGGCTCATCCAGCAAAATCAGTTCGGGAGCACTTGCCAGGCAACGGGCTATCTCCAGTCGTCGTCGCTCTCCGCCGGACAAGGTCGAGGCAATCTGCTTGCGCTTCGCGGTCAAACCAAATTGCTCCAGCAGGCGATCGACGGTATCGTGCCTCTGCTTGCGGTTCATATCGAGAAACTCAAGGATGGCATAGATATTCTGCTCGATCGAAAGTTTGACAAACACGCTTTCATCCTGAGGCAGATAGCCCATGCCCTGCCGGGCCCGCTTATACATCGGCCAGGACGTGACGTCGACTCCTTCCAGAAAGACACGCCCTTTTGTGGGGGCAATCATCCCGCAGGCCATCCGGAAGGTCGTCGTTTTGCCGGCACCGTTGGGCCCCAAAAGCCCCACGATTTCCCCGCGTTCCACATAAAAATCGACGCCATCGACGGCGCGTTTTCCCGGATAATCTTTGACCAGCCCCACACATTCCAGCAATGCCATCGCACGCGTCCTCCTTGACGAAACCCGCTTCCTTTAAGACTCTTGAAATGCATTCTACCAGAATCCATGATTCTGCTTAATATCGATTTTGACCGCATTTCCGGCCGCCCATGAATCGCCAGAATGCGCCCCTTTCCCCATCGCGTGACCCAGGCTGCTTACTCAAGCCGAATCGTCCTGGCGACGCGCCGATGAACCTGGGCACAGGCTAGGCAGTGTTTATTGATTGGTTTTGAATGCGATTTCCAGGACCGCAACCTAAGCCAGGTCGGTTTTAACCGGGGCTAACGCCGTGCGGCTGATCTCGTTTTCAGGTACTTTGACAGCCGAAATGACTTATTAGCCGAAGGGCGTTAGCCCCGGTTGCTCCACATTGATAAGGACAATTCGAAGTAAGAAACACGACCTAGCGAATCCGTTGCATTCTGGAAATATTGGGGTAAAACGGCACCGAAAGTTTGGCGTAAGGATCTTTGGGATAATAACCCGGTGCCGTCTGATGGTAGAAAAATTTCTGCAGGGGTCCCACATTCGGGGAATAACCACGGCCGTCATTCAGGAAGGGAATTCCGTGAGGCCAGTAGATCATAAACGCTTTACCGACCAGAGCGGAACGCGGAACTGCATGTCGTCGTTCTGCTTTTCGTTCATTTCCCCACAGACGGCTGTCTGCACTGCGGGCAGAATTATCTCCCAGCACAAAGAATTCCTCGTCCGACATTTTGGCAAACCGCACCTGTTGACGATAATCCTCATACTGCCGACTCCAGGCAGCCGGATCCCACAACAGTTCCCACAGATGCCGCCGATCACCGGAATACTCCTGACTCTGATAATATTCATCAGAACGATAATAAATATCGCGCTGCACTAACAAATGCGAAATCACAAAATCCACTCCCTGACCTGCAATTCCCACCGGCGCCAGATCACCATCGCGGGGTGCGGGAGAAACCGGCGGTTGATATTCTGATTTGTGATCCAGGTTCACCTCTGAGCCATCAATCCATAAGCAGAGCCGTTGATCAACGTTGGCAAACCTCACGGAATATCCGCCTTTGCCGATCAATGACGTTTCGACGGTTGTCAATTCTGTTTCCACAGGCTCGGGATTGGGAAAGTCTTCTACATAATACAGTTTTGCCTGACCTGTCTTGACATCAAAGCGAACCCGATAATGACGGTCTCCCCGCATCAGTTCGACAAAAAACTCGCCTGCGTCGGTCTGGATCTCAACATCAAAGCTGACTGTCAGATCGCCCACCCAGAAAGCGGCGTCGTACATAAAAGCACCGGACGACGAACCCCCGGAATAATTATTGTAGGCGGTATAATCACTGATTAATCGCGGTTGTGGCGGGGAGGTCTGCATCGTCTGCTTGAATAACTCGGGATTTTCCTGCAGCAAAGCCCACTCGGATTCGCGCGGGACAAAATGCTGATAACGTAACCACTGCAGCTTGCGGGGATCGGAAGACGCAGCACTGCCGCGGTATTGATAAGCACGCGACTCAGCGTCAACTTCCCAGGCAGACTGCTTTTGTTCCTGAAACTTCGTTTGATTGGGCGCCACCTGCGTCATGACCGACCAGCGTTCAGGCCAACCAAAAGCGAGGATCTCCCGGGGTGGGTAATCGTCGTCGTAAACCAGTTGTTGCACTGCCAGTTGTTTCTGCAAGTTATCCTTACGCAGAATCTGAAACGGCTCTTTTTCATTTTTTCTGGCGTAGACATCGCCCCGGGAAATCTGAATTTCTTCGCCCGGCAAACCGACCAGCCGCTTGATGTAATTTGTCTGAGACGCTTCAGGATACTTGAAGACGATCACATCCCAGCGACTCGGATCTCCGAAATCAAACGGGAACTTATTGACGATAATCCGATCTCCGGTGAATGGCATCGCATTCCGCAGATCCGTGAAGTAACGACAGTTCGGGCAGTAGGCTCCGGTGACTTTATTCGACGGAATAAAATAATCCGATTTTTCGACCAGTTCATCACTGGCACCCACGGCGTATTTCACACCACACTCGGCACAGTTCAATTCTTTATGACGACCATACAATGTCGGCGCCATCGACCCTGTTGGAATCACAAACGCTTCTGCGGAATACGCGCGAAAGACAAATGCAAAAACCAGCGCAATGATGATCGACTCCAGCGTGTCGCGCAGTTCATTATGCTGCCTCTGATTTTTTTCCGCTTCCGGCTTCTTACTCTCATCCGGTTCGGTCGGCTGTTGCTTCAGGTTTGATTTATCTATTTTTTTTGTCATGACAGACAACCTCTGTATAAATGTGTGACCGCTGCCAACCAATGCCGCTTTTCAGTCGGTTCTGGTGATTCGCTGCGATGTTTGATTTATGAAATTTTTTCTTCCATTTCGGAAAGATTCTCTTCAAATAATGGAGTTTTGCTATTAATGAATATAGCGAATTCGGGAGAAATCTGGAATGCGGATGTGCCCCACACGATCCCCGATTTTCACCTCTCCCTGCCGCGACGGCAAATGGACGAGAAAAGGCTTCCCCAATAAGTATTTATGGTCGACTTTCCCATCCGACCAGCTCCGACTGTCCAGTGAAACCGGGCTGTTATCGCCGAGTACAAAATAGCTCTGCTGATCGAGCTGATAGGGTTCATTCACGCCATGCAGCGCTTTGCCGCGCGTATAATGGATATCGCGGTAGAGTTTTAAATTGGTCAGTTGTAAATGCCCGCCGTTCGCACCAAAAAGAACAGGAACCCGAATCTCTGCCCGCGGTGCCGAACTCTCGCCATACAGGAGTGGCTGATAGACCGGTTTACCATTGATGGCAAATAAAACCTGGCGATCCATAATCGACATTTCCACGGTCACAGCATCTGCTCCGAAAATGCCACCGAGCCTGCCTGTGCGAACCGCTTTTTGCTGATCGTCAATGAACAGGGAACTCTCTCTCGCTTTGAAGTCGATCACATTTCGAAACCGGTGATGTCCGTCAAAGAGTTCCAGCGCAAATTCCCCCTCGCCCGAAAGGACTTTCAGGTCACATTGAAACAGGAAGTCGTGAACGGGAACCGCTTCCTGATTTTCGACTCCGGAATTGTACGCATAATGATCGAGTATCGGAGCGACATGCGATTTCTCATACAGTAACGCAATTGCATAACGAAATTCCTCGTTTTCTGTCTGACCTAGAAAACGATGGCAGTCGTCTGCTGACATGGCGCCTTTACAGCTTAACTGTTTTTTCTGCTCATCATATTGCAGGGGCGCTAACACCGGTTCCGGTTTTTCGATCTCGGCGGGCCACTTTTCCAGCGACACGGTTGTCACTTAATGCCCGCCTTGTCTCATCCAGTGCTGATACTTCACCCAGGACCATTGCTCCTGAACCGAAGAACTCAGCGGATCGTCATTGGTTGCATCAAACACAAAGCCGTCTCCCTGAGCAACCCAGGCGGGACGTTTGCCGGGCGCCTGTTCGTTCTCATTCTGCGAATCATTCATCACCGGAATAAACCGGGGTTGAAAAAAATCATCGTTCTCCGGTCGATAATGTTGATCATAAACCAGCAGTCGCACCGCGCGCTGCGTTTCGAGATCTTTGCGCTCGATCTTTCCATTGATGTATAAATCCCCGTCTTTGACCTGAACCGCTTCCCCGGGCAGGCCGACTACTCTTTTGACATACGCTTGCGTCGGTTTCATCGGATTCTGGAAGACCACCACACTCCAGCGCTGCGGGCCCTTCAGATAATAGGCGTGCTTGAAGACCAGTAACTGGTCCCCTTCATTGCGGGGCACAGTCGTTAAATCAATGGAGTTTGTATTGCAGTTCGGGCACGTCGCATATTGTCCGGCCCGAGCGAGCGTTTCACCGTGTGCATGATCCTCTGCCTGAAACCGGTTCCCGGAAACCGACTCATCATAGGCGACGCCATAGGTAAACGAGAAATCGCAGCGGGGACAAATCACCTGCTTATGATAACCCAGCAGAGAAGGTGCCATGGAACCGGTCGAAATCATGTAGCCTTCCGCTTCAAAAGTCCTGAAGAGAATCACGGCAATCGCCAGCGAAACAACGGACTCCAACACCATTCGGAACAGGCTGGACCGACCTTCCACCTCTTCTGGTTGAGAATTGATTTGACGGGAAGAATGGTGCATCGCAAACAACAAAATAAGAAACGGAAATATCCTGAATCAACAATTCAGAAAGCAAACTCTGCAACCTCTTATTTTAGTAAACCCCGGCAGCCTGAGGAAATAGAGAATCATGCTCTGCGGAGATGATCGACGCGAATACTCCACTTACGGCAGGCGGTATTCAAAAACAGTGCTGCAAAACCATTCATGGCGGCACGAGCGATGTGCCTTAACGTTGGGTTAGCGAACAACTTATCCCACAAAGCAGAAGAGCAGCAACATGCACACCCAGATCACGCCAAGAAAATGCCACACGACCGAACACGCATGCACGCCCCAGTGATATTCATGATCGTACTGATAGAGATACGCTTTATAGATCACCGCTCCCAGAATTCCGAAGGCGACCAGAAAATGGAGGGCGTGTAACAAGACAAAAGAAAACAGCACACCATAGCTGCCTGGGTAAAGATATGCCTGCTTGACCTCGCCTGCCTGATGCAGAATGGCGGAGTGCGATTGTAATACATGGATCAGCCCCAGCGCCTGAATCACAAAAAACGCGCCACCCAGAAGAAACGTGAGATTGAGGTAATATCGGAACTGCTGCTGTTTTTCTTTCCGGACGAAGAACAAAGCCCGGTGAATGGAAAAACTTCCCAAAGCCAGGAGTGCCGTGCTGAGCCAGAGCATCGGGGGAACCACCAGAGCCGCCGGCTGCTGAGTCGCAGCCAGATTCGAGCGGACGATCACATAAGCGAGCAATCCACCCAGAAACAAAACGGACACACTAAACAGAAAAATCGCCAGTCCGAAATCTCTTTGACTTAACCGATCGCGGGATGTGAATAACATCGCGAATCGATTTCGAATTGTGCGGCTTCCGAAAGTGGGCATGCTGAACCTGCCATCGTACTCAAAGCAGAAACACTACTGAGAAAGATTGTGAGTGGCAGCTTGCTGCCTGTTTCTCATTTTCACTGAAAGCCCGACCAGATTCAACACTATTTTTTCGCGGGTAGTGCTACCGCCTCTGCAGGAGCCGGAGCAGCGGCGGGCGCCGGAGCTGTTGCTGCAGGAGCCACAGTTGGCGTCTTGTCTTGCTGAAATCCCTTCACATATGCGTCGTAGGCGTGAGAATCGAGCAGAATCATGCACAGAAAAAACGCGGCAAAGATGATCGAGATGAAGAAGGCGATCTTATTGAGCGGTTTATCGTACCACAGGTGCATAAAAATAAAGACGACCAGCGAAGCCTTGACCGTGGCAATCGCCATTGAGACGATCACATCGAGTTCTCCGGTATCATATTTTGCTGCTTCGACCGTCACGACAGTTAAGGCAACCAGGACAAGAAAAACACCAATCAATACTTTCACGGGCACAATATGCACATGGCAGCTTTGAGTATTTTCTGCGTGCGAACCACTTTCAGCATGATCTGACATGATGAATACTTTCGTCTCTTTATATTGAAAAGTGCGAAGCTCGAAAGCCTCTCAAGTTGATTGAATAAACAACAACAGCTAGTTGATCAGATACAGTAACGGAAACAGATAAATCCAGATCAGGTCGACCAAATGCCAATACAGGCCGACAAAATCGACCGCGCCAAAGTAGTAAGTCGTAAACGCGCCGTGGACGGTGCGAACAATCAACCAGCTGATCGCAATCATCCCGCCGATAATGTGAATCGCGTGTAACCCGGTCATACAGAAATAAACACTGAAGAACGTACCAGCCAGTGCCGGCTCAGGAACTTTTTCTTTCTGTTTGGCATACTCGGCCGGAACCGTTTCGGCCATCTGGATTTCTTCGTCGGTCGGTTTTTCGGCGTGCCCGAAATGGTGATAACCAATACTCGCATAAGTGCCTAACATCATCCCGAAAGCGGAAATCAGCACACAGCCTGCGACAGTTGCCAGCGTCATTTTTCCCGGTTTCTTGATGAACACACCAAAGGCGATGCCCGCCAGTACAATCACAACCCATAACACTGTAGTCATATAGGAAAGTGTGTGTTTGGTTTTCTCGAACAACGATTCATCGCCGTGGTCAGCGGCCGCTGTATGTGCATGCTCCGCCGTTTCACCGTGCTCTGCGGCAGGTGCAGCCGCTGCGTCTGCCTCGTGATGTTCCGGGCTCTGATACATGCCGGCCCATAACAGTCCGTGATGAGCTTTTTCGGTGTATTCAAACGATTTTACACCCAGGAAGATCGCGGCACAGGCGAGTGTGGTCACCAGACAGACCAACAGACCGCGTGTCTGTCCTAACTGGGCACAACGGACTCCCCACGCCATTGTCAAACTGCTGAAGAGCAGTACTACGGTATTGGCTGCGCCTAAGACTGTATCCAGAAACTGGCTGGCATACAGGAACACTTCGGGGTGCAATGATCGATAGACGGCATAGAAACCGAATAAGCCGCTAAAGAACAGCACTTCGGTGACCAGAAACAACCAGATCCCCAGTTTCCCGGTATCAAACTGCTGTTGATGCGAATCAAAGTGATGCGCCAGACGGGGATCATGATGCTCATGATCGTGGCTGTCGGCATGTTCGTCTGTAGTCGTGGTGGCCGCGGTATTCATTAAACTTCTTTATCTCCTGATGCGGTCACAGATCCCGTGTTATCCCCCTGACATTCAGCGGGAACGTAACCTCCGATTTCCTCATTATAAACCACTGACTCCATTACATACGGATCGCCGGCTAAGGGAGGATGGTCGAAGTTATTACCAGGTGGTGGTGAAGAGCACTGCCACTCGAGGGAAGCACCGCCCCAGGGATTGGCAGGGGCCTTTTTCCCGTGATAAATCGAATAAATCAGGGTCGCGACCATCAAAGTCGAACTGATCCCCAATAAATAAGCACCCATGGTAGAGAGAATATGCAGATTCTGAAACTCGGGCAGATAAGTATAATACCGCCGTGGCATCCCGCGTGTTCCTAACAGGAACTGAGGGAAGAAGGTCAGATTGAATCCCATGAATACTCCCAGGCAGGCAATGCGGCCCCAGTATTCATTAAACATCCTGCCCGAGATCTTAGGCCACCAGTGATGCACGGCCGCAAACAGCCCGACGAGCGAGGAACCCATCATCACATAGTGGAAGTGGGCGACCACAAAATACGTATCATGCAGATGCACGTCGGTAGCCAGCGTCGCCAGAAACAGGCCGGTTAAACCGCCGATCGTGAAGATAAAGATGAACGACAATCCATAACACATGGCTGTGGTGAAATGAATCGAACCTTTATACATCGTGGTCAGCCAGTTAAACACTTTAATCGCCGACGGAATGGAAACACTGAAAGTAATCGCACTGAAGACAACCGCCACCACTTTGGACTGCCCTGAGACAAACATATGATGCCCCCAGACCAGGAAGCCGAAGGCAGCAATCGCGATACTACTGTAGGCGATAAACCGATATCCAAAAATATGTTTTCGACTGTGGACGGCAATCACTTCGCTGACCACACCCATCGCCGGCAGAATCATCACGTAAACAGCCGGGTGAGAATAAAACCAGAAGAAGTGTTGAAACAAAACAGGATCGCCGCCTAATGCCGGATCAAAAATTCCGATGTGAAATGCACGTTCGACAATTAACAACAGACCGGTAATACCCAGAACGGGGGTCGCCAGGATCTGGATCAGAGCGGTGGCATAGAGGGCCCACAAAAACAGAGGCATCTTGAACCAGGTCATTCCCGGAGGTCGCATGGTGTGAATTGTCACGATGAAATTCAAGCCCGTAAAAATGGAGCTGAACCCCAGAATGAAGACCCCCATCAAGGCGGTGATCACAGCCGTGCTGGTGGTAATACTGTAAGGCGTATAAAACGTCCAGCCGGTATCCAGACCACCCAGAACGATGGCAGCCAGAAAGAAAAAGGCTCCGAACATCCAGAGGTAAAAACTGCCCAGATTCATTCTCGGAAACGCCACATCCTTGGCCCCCAGCATGATGGGCAGAATAATATTCCCGATCGCCGCCGGCACACCGGGGATGATCACCAGGAAGGTCATGATGGCGCCGTGCAGCGTAAACATCTGATTGTAGGAATCCGCGCCCATCAGAATTCGAGACGGCGACAACAGTTCGGTACGCAGTAACATTGCGAACAGACCGCCCAGAAAGAACGAGGTCGTCACACCAATTAAGTACATGATCCCGATTCGTTTGTGATCGAGAGTGAAAAACCAGCTTTTCCAGCCCTTCGAACAGTTCAAATAATTCAATTCACGGTATTGAATCGGAAAGTTAGATTTTGGATTGGAGGAGTCAACTACAGTTGCCATCTTCCAGCCTCCTGAATAATTTCAAATAGGGTCGGATTAAAAATCCTGAAACACAATCGAGAATCAAGTTCTCACTTTTTTCAATTCACTTCATGAAAATTGCTGAAACGTCGCCGTGCCGCAATTTTACTCTTTCTGACTCTTGATGAACGCAATAATCGCGGAAATGTCCTGATCCGTTAACTGCCCTTTAAACGTCGGCATGATCGGTCGGAAGCCCGCGACGATTTTGGACTGCGGTTCGAGAATCGAATTTCGAATATAATTCGCATCGGCGATGGTTGCGGTTCCGTCCGTGAATTTTCGCTCGCGACCAAACAGCCCTTTGAAAGACGGCCCATTTTTGGGAACCCCATCCAGTGAATGGCACTGAATGCAACCTCTGCTCTTGTAAAAATATTCCCCTGCCTCAACGGGC
>NZ_CALFPF010000435.1 GCF_937919775.1 uncultured Gimesia sp. | reverse complement strand
AGGAAGATGATTTCAAACGGAGTGGAAGTGAGCAACCGGCTTCACAATCCGAGTCATCACTGTCGGAGCAATCGGTACGAGAGATCTATCTCTACACTGATCTGGCCCGCTCTGCCTGGAGAAGACAGCCCTCACAGTTAATCAAAGAGCAACTGGAAAAACTGAAGTGGCTGGGGATCTATATTATTGATGTGGGGGTCACAAACCCGCAGAATATCGGCATATCACAGATTGGTCTTTCCCATGAGTCAATCACACTCGGAAATTCGGTTAGTTTAAAAGCAGAAATCGTCTCTACCGGAATTACAGCTGAGAATACACTTCTTGAACTGTATACGCAAAATGAAAAAGGGCAATTGATCAAACGAGATCAAAGACCGCTCTCCACAGTGAATTCCTCATCAGAGCATGCTGCAACTGACAACGACTCTGCTCCCCTGCAAGGAGTGCAACTGGAAATGAGCCTTCCGAATATCAATCAGAAAATCACACAGGGTGAATTACGAATCACATCATCAGACCCGTATCTTCCTGACGATGTCCGTTATTTTACGATTGAGGCAGAACCACCGCCTGAAATTTTAGTCGTCAGTCCCGATCAGAACTCGGCACGATTATGGAGTGATGTATTGGCTCCTGAAAAACTCGTCGCTTTGAAAAAAAATCACTATCGAAGCAAAGTGGTGTCTCTTAACGAAATTGAATCACTGCCACTGGAACAATATGCAGCCGTTTACTTGATCAACATCACGGATTTGCCCGCCACCAGTTGGCAGCAATTCACGGAATATGCTGAAAAAGGGGGAGGTGTTTGTTTCATTTTAGGCAGTGACGGAAATGCCCCCGAATCGATGATCGTCTCTTTCAATTCGGAAGTGGCTCAGAAGTTACTCCCCGTGGAACTGCTCGGATCGCTGAAATTTATTCCACCTGAATTTTTAGACCTGGAAAATAACCAGCACGCGCTATTCTCTTACTTTCAGAATCTGGGTGGGACGGGAGAACTTTCGTCAATGGAGATTAACCGATTCTGGCGTGTCGATCCTGCCAATCGAGGGCAGGTCATTGCCTTTTATACCGATTCCCGATATTCCCCTGCGATTGTGGAACAATCCCTGGGGCAGGGAAAAGTGGTTGTCTTAACGACCGGCATCGACGCCACCGGCTGGAGCCAGCTTTTATTAGCCCGCTGGTCCTATCTGGCGTTTGCCGACCAACTGACCCGTTATCTGATCCGGACACGATCCAATCGGACAAACTATCTCGCAGGAGAAGTCGCCAGTTATCAATGGCCAGCATCCGGTGATGGCGCGATTTCGTTTCTATTAAGAACCCCCGACTTAAAACAACTGCCCATCGAAGTTCCAGCCGGCAAGCATCAGGTTTTAATTCCGGATACGACTGTTGTCGGTCCTTATCAACTCATTGACAACTCAGGAAACAAAACACGTTTATCGACTGGGTTCAGTATCAATGCGTCCCCCGGAGAAAGTGATTTCCAGCCAATATCAGCCGAAGAACTCAATCAGATTCTAGGAGCAGAACGCTACAGCCTGGCACGCGACACAGAAGGGCTCAAACGAACAATTCGTACCGGGCGGCTGGGAGTCGAAATTTTCCCCCTGCTTGCCACCCTGCTTCTGATCTTTTTCTGTCTGGAACATTTTACGGCAAATTATTTTTACGAAATTGACCAGTCAGCAGAAACGTCTTCCTGAAATACGGAAAAACTCTTCAGAACATAAAACTTTGATTCGAATACGTTATGAAACCAATCCTTGAACCAATCTGGTCCTGGCCGACGATGATCCTGATCATGGTCGCATTGATTGCATTGGTTTTGGTGACTTATCCCCAACGAGTAAAACACTTATCACCACTGCTGCGTCGTTCGCTGTTAGGTATGCGGCTCTTTACAGTTTTACTGC
>NZ_CALFPF010000434.1 GCF_937919775.1 uncultured Gimesia sp. | reverse complement strand
CCAAAATGGGGACAGTCGGGCGGTTTGAGATGTCCCGTCATCACTTCGAAACTGCGACATTCATCCACATTGATCACCGGCAACACAGGTTCCGCAAATCGGGATCGGGCATCAAACCGCTGCCATTCCGGGCGAAGTTCCAAACCCCCGTCAGAGATACAACCAAAACCCCGCCACGCGCGATCACACGTCTGATAAATCTCCTGCACCAGATCCTGGGCTGCCCGATTCCCGGTTGGCCGCACCGTACGTGCATATCGATTCTCAAGCCGCGCCTCGTTTGCTTCGAGTTGCTTCACACAGGCCAGAATCCCCTCCAGTAAATCCAAAGGCTCGAAACCGGTCACCACGACAGGCAAGCGATACTGCTCCACAAACGACTCATAGGATTCATATCCCATCACAGTGCACACGTGCCCCGCCGCCAGAAAAGCCTCGACCCGATTATCGGGGGCCTGAACCAGCGATTCCATCGCCGGTTGCACGCGCACATGCGAAACAATCATACTGAAGTTTTCCCGTTGATCGCGGGCCGCCTGTTTAACAGCCAGCGCAGTCGCAGGTGCTGTCGTCTCAAATCCTACCGCGAAGAACACCACTTGTTTGTCTGGATGTTTCCGTGCCAGTTCTACGGCATCCAGCGGAGAATAGACTATCCGCACGTGCGCTCCCGCAGTCTTTGCATCTAACAATGATCCTCGGCTGCCAGGGACCCGGAGCATATCGCCAAAACTCGTCAGCAGGACTTCTTCACGCCGTGCCAGTTGGCAGGCAAAGTCGATCGCTTCCTGATCTGTGACACACACCGGACAACCCGGACCATGAATTAATTCAACCGTCCCCTGCAGCTCTGACGCAATTCCGTGCCTTAACAGACTATGTGTCTGCCCGCCGCACACTTCCATCAGAGTCCAGCAGCGGCTTGAGACTCTGCGAATTTCATCCAGTAATATTTGTGCTGCCCGAGGATCGCGGTACTCGTCAAGATATTTCATGGGGCAGCCTCAGACTCTGAGGAAAGATCCGAACGCCAGCCTTCATCCTCGCCCCATTCGGCAAGTGTTTCGAAAATACGTTCCGCTTCAACCGGATCAATGCGGCTGATGGCGATTCCCGCGTGAACCACCACATAATCTCCCAGCTCCGCTTCAGTGACACACGCCATATGCACGATACGACGGA
Organism: uncultured Gimesia sp.; assembly: GCF_937919775.1. Classification (GTDB taxonomy): domain Bacteria; phylum Planctomycetota; class Planctomycetia; order Planctomycetales; family Planctomycetaceae; genus Gimesia. The sequence continues at coordinate 8,727 of NZ_CALFPF010000434.1, read as the reverse complement.
CGCCATCGAATTCTACTTCCGCTTGTGCAAACGCCCCCTCACGCTCAAGCCAGCGCACCACCTTACCCGGAATTCCTAAACACATCGAAACGTCCCTTTCAGTTTCTTCCGAAAAACGGCGACGGCAAGCTGACCTGCCGCCAGGCCACCATCATTAGGAGGAATCTTTCCAGGCAGTCCCAGTGGCTGTCCGTTCTGTTCCATTTCTTCCACCAGAAACTCCACTAGACATCGATTCTGAAAAACGCCGCCTCCCAGAACAACAGGCGTGGGAGCGAACTGATTACAGAGCCGGGCGACAGCCCGCGCCAAACCCCGATGAAATCGCATCGCCATCACGGCCGGAGAGACCCCCGCTTCACGGTCTTTTAAAATCTGAAGAATCAACGGCCGCCAGTCAAGCTGCACAGGTTTCCCCACCTGTAATGAAATCTCATAGCAGCCTGCTTCCGAGAAATCACAGACCGCCTCCAGCAGCATTGCCGCCTGCCCTTCAAAATCACAGCGATTCACTCCTAAGACTAATGCCGCCACGCCGTCGAATAACCGCCCCGCACTGGTCGTTTGAGGTGAAAATTTTTTTGAAGCAATAATTTTTAACAACGGCTCCACCTGCTCTGTTCCCAGCCGTAAGCGGGCAGCCACCTCCCTGCCGGCAGCCTGTGCGACCAGTGAAACAGCCACACGCCACGGTTCGCGGATCGCAGAGTCCCCACCGGGCAGACAGAACGATCTCAAGTGTGCCACTCTCGTATAACTGGTCGACGTCGATAATAGAAATTCTCCTCCCCAGATGGTTTGATCGTCCCCCCAACCGGTGCCATCAAAGGCGACTCCTAATACCTGACGATCAAGCCAGCCCTGCTCCAGCATGCCCGCCACAACATGCGCATGATGGTGCTGCACCGTATCCACAGGAACCGATTGTCGAGCCGCCCACTGCGAAGTGAAATAATCCGGATGGGTATCGAAGGCCAAACCGCATTGAGAGACGCCATACAATTGCTGCACTGACGCTAACTGCTCCTGATAACGCTCACAGGACGCCAGACTATTGAGATCTCCGATATGAGGACCCAGAATACTCTGACGACCGTTATTGAGTGCGAACGCCGCTTTCTGATGTCCGCCGAGTGCGGTCAGGGGAATCTCACTTTCCAGGTTCAAGGGCAACGGAGCCAGTCCACGTGCCAGACGAATCGTCACTCTCCGCCCCGCCATCCAGCGCACCACGCTATCGTCGATGGGACGTTCAATCGGTCGATCATGTTCCAGCCACAGGTCAGCGACTGATTGCAGTTGAGTCTCTATATTTCCCCGCTGATAGATCAGCGGTTCTCCCTCCCGGTTGGCACTGGTAACCACGACAGGAAAGGAACAATGCTGCAGTAACAGCCAATGTAAAGGTGTCGTCGGCAGCATTAAACCCAGAGTGTTCAAGCCGGCATTGATTCTGCCTGCCAAACCGGAATTACCGCGAGATTGCAGCAGGACAATCGGAGCGGCGGAGCTGGCGAGTTCACGCCGTTCACAATCATTGAGGAATACCAGTTTGTCGGCCTCTCCCAATGAACTCACCATGACCGCCAGAGGTTTCCCGTACCGGCGCTTTCTCTGTCGTAGTTTTTCAACGGCGATTTCTGACGTCGCATCCACGAGCAACTGGTAACCTCCCAATCCGCGTAGCGCAACGATCTGTCCCTGCTGCAGAGCGGCGGCGGCTGCTTTGATTGCGTCACGCTGATTCGCAATTTCTCGTCCCGTGGCATCGTGACACCAGATGCGGGGACCACATTCCGCGCAGGCATTGGTCTGCGCATGAAAGCGGCGATCAGCGGGAGACCGGTATTCCGTTTGACAACGAGCGCACATCACAAATTCTGACATTCCGGTTTGTGCCCGCTCATAGGGCATCGATTTGATAATCGAATAGCGGGGACCGCAGTTGGTACAACTCGTCATCGGATAACCATAACGGCGGTTTTCCGGTACTGAAATCTCAGACAGACACTCCTGACACACGGCAATATCGGGAGGAACATGTGTTGCGAGAGGGCCCCCAAGATCACTTTCGGTGATCTCAAATCCGATTAATGCGCTTATCTCTACATCTTCGCGTTGCCTGTTTTGAATCCAGGCTCCTGCAGGTAAATGTTCGTCTAACCCCTCTTCAAAACGGCGCACGACATCCACGGGACCTTCAATAATCAGTTCGACCCCTTGAATCGAATTACTGATTTGACCGGTTAAACCCTGTTCCAAAGCCCGGCGCGCCACTGCAGGGCGCAGACCGATTCCCTGTACGCGACCATTCAACGTCAGCTTCACTGCGACTATCGATTCTTTGAGATTAACGGTTGCCTGCCGGTTCATGATACATGGCCAAACGTTGTTGATGTTGCTGTTCCAGAAAATCACACCAGCGCGATATTCCGGAACCGTCCAGAGCACAATTTGTTAAGACTTTCAATTCAGGTTGTATTCGAAGTGCGTCCTCTGTCACTGTGTCAACAGAAAAAGGGACATGCGGCAGTAAATCCAGCTTGGTAATCACCATCGCCTGACTGGTACGGAACATTTTCGGATACTTGCCCGGCTTATCATCGCCTTCGGTCGTACTGATCAGCACCACACGCAGGTGTTCTCCCAGATCGTGTGACGCCGGGCAGACCAGATTCCCCACGTTTTCAATAAACAGAAAATCCACAACAGGATCACCCAGCGCTTTCAAACCCCGCTGAACCAAAGGTAATTCCAGATGACAGGCCCCCCCGGTAGTTAACTGGGCCACCGGAACCAGCGGCGCCAAACGTTGTGCATCGCGATCTGTTTCGAGATCGCCCACCAGAACGGCCATACTGCGACGGCCGGCAAAATGTCGCGCCGTTGCTTCGAGCAATGTTGTTTTCCCCGCCCCCGGCGAAGAGAGCAGATTGATGACCAAAGTCCCCCGACGTCCGAGCCTTTTACGCTCCACGGCTGCATCTGCTTTCTGATCGGCCAGCACGTCGCGCTGTACGATAATCGTGCGCTGATTCATGATGCGACTCCTTCGATGGAATGCTTCGAATTAATGGTGACACTGATTAATTTCACTTCATCTCCCTGAAGGACCTGCACCGAACCTGCCTGACATACAGGACAACGAAACTGAAAATCGACGATTTCAAACCGATGATCGCATTGGCTGCAGACAGCAGTGACAGGAACGACTTCGAGCGCCAGTTGACAGCTTGACGAAAATACCGCAGGAGCCATGTCAGCAAATGCCATCTGAAACAAGAGCGGTTCGACTCCGGACAAGTCACCCGCCTGCACGCAAATTTCAGCAACCTGACCGCCCCCTTCTGCAGCGACGATCTGTTCCACCTGCCTTAATAAATTCTGAACCAGCGACCGCTCATGCATGTTGTGTCCCCGCTGTTTTCACAGGAATCACCAGTTCCTTACAGAGGGTCTCTGCCACTGCGATCGCTCCTGCCATCACGGAATCAGTCATCGACTGGCCGGGCTGCGCTTGCGCCACTTCGACTCCCCAGATGTGAACCGAATCGGGAAGTTTCCCCAGTTGTTCGGCCAAAGAAAGTACTGCGGGTAACGATAAATTATGCGTACCCGACCATTGCATTGTTTCCAATTGTCTGCAGGGCCATTCCCAGTGGTGAAAACTGCCGACGTCTCCCGCACCCTGACAGGCGTCACAAATCACCAACTGTTTGAAATCACTCATCCAGTCCAGTAACTCATCAGGCGTCCGCGCCAGACGGACACACACCAGATTGCTATCGCTGTTCCTGTCTTGAATCTGTCGGACAATCTCCCAACCGACCTGATCATCACCGTGGGGACTGCCGATACCTGCGATCATGATTTGACTGTGATACTTCATGACAATGCTACTTTCACAGCTTGGACTAGCTACGTTCAATTTTCACTTTCAGAAAATGCGTCGAACAACTGATACAGGGATCGTAGGCTCGCACGAGGTTTTCGCATTTCCTGGCGGTCTCCTGCTCGTCTTCACTGATGACATGTGAGATCCATTGTTTCAGGTCCGCTTCAATCTGAGCCTGATTCTGTGAAGTTGGCGGAATAATACAGGCTTCGACGATTTTGCCTGCCTCATCAACCACATAACGATGAAAGAGCGTTCCCCGCGGCGCTTCGGTAGCAGCCATCCCCTCGCCAGCCTGATACTCGTATGTCTCGCGTGATTTGCCCTGGGGCTGATCGCCTCGCAGAATCGTTAACGCTTCTTCATAAGCGTGCACGATTTCCAGACCCCGCGCGATGATCGCCTTATGCGGATTACGACACAACGGTTCCAACCCGATTTCATCGGCCAGTTTTCGCGAGGCGGGAGCAAGCTTGTCCCGGTTCAGATTGACGCGTGACAAAGGCCCCAGCAGATAGGGGCGTCCCGTCGACTTGCGAATCGCATGCAGTGCCGTCGAATGCGGAACCTGTCGTTCTTCAAATTCTTCCTCGTAGTGACTGACCTCAATCAAATCACCGCCGCTGGTTTTCATGACTCCTTCATTCATCGGATATTCATCAGGATGCGACAGAGAGATGTAGTCACAATCGGTTTCGAAGTCGGGAAAATCAAAACCGGCAACCCAGCGCGTGGTCTCAATCGCTGCTCCTAAGCCCCATTCAAAGTCGGCAATCAACGTTTGAAATTCTTTGCGTTTCGGCAGACGATAAAAGCCCCCCACACAAACGTTGATGGGGTGAATCGCCCGGCCTCCCAGCAGATCGACGAGTTGATTGCCATGTTTTTTCAGGCGCAGCCCCCGGTTCACTTCATCTGGAAACTGCTTCGCCATTTCCAGCCCGCTGTCGAAACCCAGAAAATCAGGTGCGTGCAGCAAATGCATATGTAAGCCGTGACTTTCAATCCATTCCCCGCAATACAGCAATCGGCGTAAACGGCGGATCTCGGGTGAGACGGTTACTTCCAGAGCCGATTCCAGGGCATGTACGCTGCTCATCTGGTAGGCGACCGGGCAGATGCCGCAGATGCGGGCTGTGATATCGGGTGTATCTTCCAGAGGTCGGCCGCGTAACAACGCTTCGAACAGGCGCGGCGGTTCGTAAATTTCCAGGCGGACTTCATCCACGACATCGCCACTCAGACGAATATACAGACCACCTTCCCCTTCCACACGCGACATGGTTTCCACTTTGATTGTCCGGTTGCCCATCAGTTCTGCTCCTTGATCTGATCCGTCAACCGCTGACTCTCATTCCGAAACGCAGGCGCATAGACATTAAAGTTGCGCAGATTGTGTGACACCTCTGCCGCAGAAGCCCCTTCGTTCAGCGCATGCGTACTCAGGCTCACCAGATTGGGCTGAGCAGCGGGACCATAACAGCCATAACAACCACGGTGATAACTCGGGCAGATCGCATTGCAGCCAGACTGTGTGACTGGCCCCAGACAGGGCGTTCCCTGTGCCACGGTCACGCAGACCGTTCCGCGTCGTTTACAATCCAGACAAACACTGTGTCGGGGTGTCCGCGGATTTCGGCCTGCTAATAAAGACTGGATGACTTCGATTAACTGATATTGATTGATCGGACAGCCACGCAATTCGAAATCCACTTTTACATGTTCGGCGATCGGCGTCGATTTGTCTAATACCTGAATGTATTCGGGGCTTGCATAAACGGCTCGCATGAATTCTGCTGTATCGGCCCCGTTGCGCAGTGCTTGAATGCCCCCTGAGGTCGCACAGGCACCAATTGTCATCAAAAACTTCGCGTCACGACGGATCTGCTGAATCCGCTCCGCATCGTGTGGCGTTGTAATTGAACCTTCAACGAGGGCGATGTCATAAGGGCCCGCTTCCATCCGGCTGCTGGCTTCGGGAAAATGGCGAATCTCTACTGCGTCCGCCACCGCCAACAATTGATCTTCTGCGTCGAGCAGTGATAATTGACAGCCATCACAGGAAGCAAATTTGAATACGCCCAGCTTTGGTTTTCCCACGACTACAGTCCCTCCACTTTTAAATAGGGCAAAATCTGATCGTAGCGAAAAACCGGTCCATCCTTACAGATAAATTCCGGCCCTAACTGGCAATGTCCGCACAGGCCCACAGCACACTGCATGTTTCGCTCCGTGGAGACCCAGATCTGTTCGGCCGTCATTCCACGCTGCATCGCCGCTCGGGCCGTAAACCGCATCATCAAATCCGGTCCGCAAATCAAAAGAATACTCTTGGCAGGATCAAAGGCTTTCAACCGCTCCAGTAATAATGGGACGACTCCCACATTTCCATGCCAGCCGGGACTGGAACGATCCACGGTTTCTCTGATCTCCAAACCGCCTTTAGACCAGAGATGATATTCTTCCGTATAAAGTCGCATTTCGGGAGACCGCGCCCCGTAGAGCAAATGCAACTGTCCATATTGTTGGCGTTCTGCAAGCAGACGATAAATAAGCGGCCGTAATGGTGGTAAGCCAATCCCCCCCGCGACCAGAATCACATCGCGTCCGGCACACATCTCCAGAGGCCAACTGGTGCCGAAGGGTCCTCTGAGTCCCAGTGTATCCCCGACTTTCATGGCTGCGATACTTCGCGTCACATTTCCCGCGACCCGAATTGTGTGCGCCAGAATTTCAGGCGATTCAGGATTGCCGCTCATTGAGATCGCCGACTCACCCGCCCCTGGTACATACAGCATATTGAACTGTCCGGGCACAAAACGGTATGCTTCGGCGGCAGCAGGATCAGTCAGCGCCAGTTGATAAGTCGCCACATCATTCACTTCAGGTGTGATCTCGCGAATCACTGCCGTTTGCGGCACCCAGTGATTGACTTGCGAATCGGCAGTTTCTCCTGTTGTTGAGCAAGAGGAATTCATGTCTGCGTTTCCCGAATGGCAGCGACTTCCCGCGTCAGATCAATCCCGACCGGGCACCAGGTGATACAACGACCGCAGCCGACGCAACCGGATGTCCCGAACTGATCGATCCAGGTCGCCAGTTTATGAGTCATCCATTGACGATAACGGTTTCGAATACTGTTTCGCACGAGACCGCCATTCATATAGCTGAAATCCACATTAAAACACGAATCCCACTTGCGTTCCCGCTCCACATGATCGCCCGTCAAATCACTGACCTCTTCCACGGAACTGCAAAAGCAGGTCGGACAGACCATCGTGCAGTTGGTACAGGACAAACATCGCTCCGCAACATCATTCCATTGCGGATGCTCCAGGTTAGACATCAGTAAGTCTCGAATGTCCGTCGTATCCAGCGTTTTTGTGATCTGATCAACAGCCTGTTGCCGTGCGGCTTCCGCCTGCCTTTGATTCTCATCCGTGGCAATCTGTGTTTCCAGAGCATTGATAACGATTTCACCTTCTGGAGTGGCAACCTCTACAACGAACCCGTCTGCCAGTTCCGTCAACGCCAGATCATATCCCGCTTTGCAGCGGGGGCCGGTATTCATGGAAGTACAGAAGCAGGTAGAAGCGGCCTGGGTGCAATTGACGGCAATGATCAGTGCCTTGTTACGACGCCCCTGATAGCTCGGATCAACATAAGGGCCTCCAATAAAAACCCGGTCCTGAATTTTGAGAGCCGCCAGTTCGCACGCCCGCACCCCCAGAAACGCGAACTTGGGTAACTCCTGTTCCGGCTCTGTAAACTGCCAGCCAGCGTCTGTTCGATCTGCCACCGAGAGTGTGCTGACCGGGGGAAAAAGCTTTTGTTTCCAGGAATGCGGGCCGACCACATACCCGAACAATGCGTCATCGCCTCGTTTCTCTAAGCGATATTTCCCCGGCTCCTGAATGTCAGTCCAACCACGGGGTAAATCGTCAACCGAAGTCAAACGGTCATAGACAATCGCTGCCTGATCAATCGTGGGACCAATCACTTCATAATCCAAAGCGTGTAACACTTCGAAGAGTTTTGCAAACTGCTCGGTTGAGAGAAAACAGGATCGGGCAATTTCGGTTTGCGATTCCTCGCTCATTCCGACGCCCCTTTCTGACTGCTGTTATATGAATTGACGTCGCCATACATGTCAAGCACCTGCAGACGGCAGGCGACGAGCCGTTGTGAAAGGGCAGAAGCAATCCGCTTCATGATCTGGTAGCCGATATCATGATCCAGTTCACAGAGTTCCCTCAACTCAGCGGCATCAATGGCAACAGCTTGTGTGTCCTCCATAGCGACTACCGTTGCCGTCATCTCCCCCTGTTTCAGAACCGATGACCAGCCAACCAGATCACCAGCTTCCAGAGTCAGAACAGGCAAACAGCCACGGGCCTGGATACTCATACAAATCTCAACCCGACCGCTACTGATGACATAAATGTCCTTATGATCGGTCCCTTCTGCAAAAACGATCGCACCTTTCGGGAACTCCTGCAGACGTGAAATAACTGCCAGTTTCCGTTGATCCTCATCGGACAACCCTGCTGTGAACCGAAGTTCCATCAGGATTTCTTGAAGCTGTTGAACATCCATCACGGCCTCTCTCACTTGCCTTCGATGACTAACCAGATCACTCGCTTCGATTCTAACCTTCCGCATCCACAGCGTCTATAGACTGACAAAGCCCAGACACCAGAGCGCATAGGGGATCTCCCCATGCACAGGTAAGAACATCATCCGATATGAAGTCAGATTGAAAACCTGATAGAAAAGAACTCTTGCCGCTCTAAACTGACTTTTAAAAATAATCTGCTGCGAGATCGTCCTTT
>NZ_CALFPF010000433.1 GCF_937919775.1 uncultured Gimesia sp. | reverse complement strand
TTAACTCAAATTCACTTCGACTTTCTGAGTCGTCTGTTTTTGGAGTCATCCACCAGCTGATGCTGCGTCAATCTCGTGAAACATTAATCCGTTTCACCCGCCGGAATTTACTCACTCTTATCTCTGACTACTTTTAATGCCTCCAAGGAGACTAACTCGTGCTGCGAAGAACTCGAAGAAAAAATGGATTTACCCTGATTGAATTGCTGGTCGTAATCGCGATTATTGCGATCCTGATTGCGTTGCTGCTGCCTGCCGTGCAACAGGCAAGGGAAGCGGCCCGTCGCAGTTCCTGCAAAAACAATCTAAAGCAGATTGGCATCGCCATGCACAACTACCACGATGTGCATCGAACACTGCCTCCCGGTTATCTTGACGACGACCCGGCCGCTAATGTCACGAATCACAATCTGCTTGGCTGGGGAACCTTCATTCTCCCGTACATCGAGCAGTCTGCGCTTTACAATTCGATCGGTACCGTCGGCGGTTTTGATAACAACTGGACTACCATCAGCGACATGATCACTCCCAGCGCCACCGTGAAAACGCCCTATTCCAAAGTAGCACTGAGTGCCTACATCTGCCCCTCCGATCCGATGGGCGGCATCAATACTGATGTCGGTAACTACGGAAAATCCAACTACACAGGTGTCGCCGGCAATACTTACAAGAGCTCTGGAACCACCAAACCCACAGGATCTTTTTACGATAATTCCAATGTATCCTTTCGTGATTACCGTGATGGCTTAAGCAATACAATCATCATCGGCGAGCGAGGTACGGCAGGAGCAAAAAACGGTACGCTCTGGATCGGAAACTATTCCGATGCCGCTTACTACACACAGAATGCCATCGCGACTAACAGTGCCTACTATGGTATCAACGGAGTCGCCGGCTCCTGGAACTTTACCAGTTCGCATACCGGCGGAGTCCATTTCCTGCTGGGCGATGGTGCGGTTAGATTCCTCAGCGAAAATATTGATCTCAACACCTATCGCGATCTGGGATTTATCGCTGACGGCAACGTTGTCAACTTGCCGTAATTTCAACTGATTTCTCAACTTGTCGGGCTGAGTACGTCGTCCTGTCAGGGTGACGTACTCTCCGCTTAATCTTCCCCCTATGTTTTGCACGATTTGACACCATGAAACTCATTCCAATCTTATTACTCGTCCTGGCCTTTCACGGCTGCCACAACAACTCGCCACAAGCACCTGCGGTCAGCCCCGGCCTGACACAAGAACAACTTGTCCCTACACTCCAGAAGATTGCCGAAACGGGAGAATATGATGCCGTTTTACAGGATTTGACGGCCGGTCTGGAAAATGCAGGCTACATGGAAGAAGCAGTCTCCGTCCAGAGTTTCCAGGAATTTTCTAAACCGGAAGATGTAAAAAAACTGGCTACTTTGCTGGCCAGCAGGATTCAGAAATGACGCACTCTGCTTTGAAAACTTATGTAACGTATTCCAGGAAAATATTATTGAACCGACATCCAGTATTACACATAAATAGCAGCTTTTCAAAATTAGAAGAACAGACTGAAACTGGTGCGTGATTCAGCTCGATTTACTTCCTTGAAAGACTCCTGAATGGTATAAATGAATGAGTGGTGATCCCTTAGAATCTCCCCTCTCTGTTACCTGGAGCACTTTAATGGCCGTTGCAGATTTTCAGGAAAAGTTATTACAGGGTTTGGGCGGCGAATGGCCTGAGCCGCCTGTGTTGAATGTCAAACTGCGGGAAACGATCCAGAAGGATGGATACCGGATCGAGTCGTTGACTTATGAAGCCGAGCCCGGCGATGCGATTCCCGCGATGCTGCTGATTCCCAATATGGTCTCGCCGGCACACCCCGCGCCCGCAGTCGCGATCTGGCATCAACATGCGGGACAATATCATCTGGGAAAAAGCGAACCCGCCGGACTGGCCGGGAATCCGATGCACCATACCGGTGCCGCGCTGGCGAAAGCGGGGTTCGTTGTCCTATGCCCCGATGCCCTCTGTTTTGAAGAACGCCAGGATCCCACCGGCAAACTGAAAGCCGGGCAGTACGAACGTTTTGAATTTCTGCGATATGTCGTCACCGGAAAATGTATGGCCTGGAAGAATATTCTGGACATGAAACGGGCCATCGATTTTCTGCAAAGCAGACCGGAAGTCATCGACGAGAAAATCGGCTGTTATGGGCATTCAATGGGTTCGACGCATACCTGGCTGGTCGGCCCCTGGGAACCACGCATCAAATGTCTGGTCGGAAACTGCTGTCTGCCCACATATAAAGGCATTCATCGCGAGCACATGCTGCACTGTTTCCCCAATTTCATCCCCGGAATATACGAATTTGGTGATACCCCCGATATCGCGGCTCTGATTGCACCACGCCCTTTCCATCTGAATTTTGGGGAACTGGACGGAGGCAGCCCGATTGGAGATGTCCGGGACGGTGTCAAAATAATTGCAAACAACTATGCTGCCAAGCATGCAGAAACGAATTTCACTTATTATATTGAAGAAGGATCAGGGCATGTGCTCTCACCAGTGATGTGGGACAAAACCTTATCCCATTTTCAACGTCATTTGATGTATCAACAATAAAATATTTGATTTCGGAACTCATTCATGGATGCACTCAATTATACGAAGGAACTGGTTGTATTTGAGTCAACCAGTAACCTTTCCAATCTCGCAGTCAGCGATTATGTCGAAGCAACCCTGAAGACTCTGGGATTCGAAATCGAACGTCTGGAATACAATGATGCCAAAGGCGTTCGCAAAGCCAATATCCTCGGACGCAGAGGACAAGGCCAGGGGGGGATGGCTTATTTCGCGCATACCGATGTCGTGCCCGCCGATCCCTGGTTCACGGACGAATTCAGCCCTTTCACTCCGACATTAAAAGGTGACAAGCTATTCGGCCGCGGAAGCTGCGATATGAAAGGCTCCATCGCCTGCATGCTGGCTGCTGCGAAACAGTATGTCGACCGAGATCTCAAGCACCCGCTCTATATTACCTGTACCGCGGATGAAGAAGTCGGTTATCACGGTGCCCGCAACGTGGCTGAAAAATCGACCATGTATCGCGAAATGGTAAAGGGAGAGACTCACGGCATCATCGGTGAACCCACGCGGCTCGAAGTCGTTTACGCTCATAAGGGAACCTATGGATTCCAGGTTATCTCGCACGGGCGCGCCGCACATTCAAGCCTCAGCACAGGCATCAATGCGAATCTGGCGATGATTCCGTTCCTCGTCGAAATGAAAAAACTGTACGATGAATGCATGACCGATGCCCGCTGGCAGAATCCGGAATTCGATCCCCCGACCAATGGCTGGAACATCGGCATAAATGACCGCACCAACGCTGTGAATATCACGCCCCCCCAAAGTATCTGTACGGTTTATTTCCGGCCGATGCCAGGACAGGAGCCGGACGAACTGGTAGAGCGGGCCCGCAGTGCGGCTGAAAAATGTGGACTCGAATTCCAGTTCAGGTGCGGCGGACAACCGGTCTACACTGATCCCCATTCCCCGTTTGTAAATGAAGTGCTCCTGATCTCCGGTAAGAAAGAGGCCAGGACGGTTTCTTACGGAACCGATGGCAGCCTTTTCCCTGAAATGAAAAACATGGTCGTCTTTGGCCCCGGAGACATCGGGCAGGCTCACACGCACGATGAATTCATTGAGCTGGAGCAACTTGAGTTGGGAACCCAGAAATATGCTGCACTGATCGAGCACTGGTGCTGCTAGATCAAATCGTTAGCGGTCCGAAATGGGCGCTGCATTATTAAAGAGTTCCGGATCAAAGGGATCACTCGGTTTTGGCTGAACCATTTCCTCAATTTCTTCATCCGTCAGTTTTTGAGGTTCGAAACCAGCCGTTAAGGAGATCTCACCCTTCAATGCCGTTGGTTCGGCTTCCATTGCAGCCTGTTTAACTGCAGACTTTCCCCAGTTGGGGTCCAGCAGATTCTGTTTGGCCTGACCATGCCGGTGCTCTGCGCGACGGGCCAGTCGTTCTGCCCTGAGTTTGTCCTGCTGAATCCGGTCGGCCACCACATCCGCCACCCATTTTTGAATGAGCTGCTGTTGTTTCCGGGCGGCAGAACCGGAAAACACAACCATTCCCTGCTGCGGATGTTCTTTTTCCGGTTTGAGCAGCAACTGACTGCGAACAGGGTCTTCCAGATCAACCCAGCGCAAGACTTCTGCCAGATTTTTTTCTGCATACACGCGATGATTACCATATCGGCGGCTCACCTGCGTTAAACGGAATTCGGATTTTGCGGCACTGCCATGACAACTCGCATTCCCACATTTATTCAACAGCACGGGCTGAATTTTTCGCACAAACTCAGCCGACTGTTCTCGTGAAATGCCTGTTAACGAAGTGGCTTCATCCGATCGCGACATCTGTTTGCTCAGAATCGTCTCCTGGATTTTTTCATTGACTGTAGGCTGGTTATCTGAAGTATTTCCCATCAATCGCTGCAACATCAGTTGAGGCTCCGACCGTTTCGGTTCAAGCCTGATGGCATCCCGCAGCTCTTTTTTTGCCTCTTCGTAGAGTTCATTGGTGATGCACCAGCGTGCCAGATCAAGATGTGAATTCGCTGTAGGAAACTTCATCGCATTGCGCTGTTTTGAATAAATTTCCTGGATATTCTTCGCTTCGAATAACA
>NZ_CALFPF010000432.1 GCF_937919775.1 uncultured Gimesia sp. | reverse complement strand
TCCTTGCCACGATAGATGTTAGAATCAGTTACTTCAATCGAAATATATACATTCGAACATAGCATTTTCACTTAAGCAGGAACGATCAAGAAATGGGACGTGTTGAAAAAGGGCGTGAGCTTGCTCAACGTCGAAGCCGGAAACACAAACTGAAGCAACTGCGGGAAAAGTTTGCAAAAGCAAAAGATGAGACTGAAAAAGATGCGATCAAAGAAAAAGTTCGTAAAATCAGTCCGTTTATTGTCCTGGAAGAATCTGCCTAGATCACTTCCTGCAGTGAAACATAAAATAATGGCGCTGGCTTGTTTTGAAGTGAGCGTCGTTTTTTCATGCGCGAAGGTAATGAGCTAATGGGTGAATTGAATTCCGCATTCAATCGGGCGGTCTGGTTTGATATTCCGGTCGCCAACCTGGAGCGAGCGGCTGCATTCTACGAAGCAGTCCTTAACATCAAAGTACACATCGAACAATTCGACGATTTTCAGTTTGGCGTCCTGGACCATGAGCAGGGTAACGGCGGATGCCTGATTCCCAATGAATCGGCGATCTCAGGCAGCCAGGGAATCCTGGTTTACATGAATGTCGACCAGCGCATCCGGGATGCCATCACCCAGGTGGAGCCGCATGGCGGAAAAATCATCGAGCCGATTCACTCGATCGGCCCACATGGATTTCGAGCGATTATTCTCGACAGCGAAGGCAATCGTCTCGCTTTACATTCCAATTCGGATGCGTGAATTCAATGAATCAACGCAGCTTCAGACAACCTGTCCAAAGCTGCGTTCGATTCGAAATTCAAACGACCGCTGAGGGACGCTTATTTTTCAGAGAACAGGTACAAACCTTCGTGAGCGTCCACGTAAATCGTGGCCCCTTCCGTAAAGGCTCCTGAAAGTAACTTATTTGCCAGTTCATTCTGAATATTCTGCTGAATCGCACGCTTTAAAGGTCGTGCACCGTAAGAGGGATCATAGCCCTCTTCAGCCAGCTGATCCTTGGCAGCAGCGGAGACTTCCAATGAAAATCCGTTTGCTTCCACCAGTCCGGACAGATGCTTCAACTGCAAATCGACAATCTGGCGAATCTCATCCCGCCCCAGCGGATGAAAGACGATCACTTCATCAATTCGATTCAGAAACTCAGGCAGGAACTCATGCTGCAGCGCATCCATCACACGGTTCTGAATGATCTGATCATCTTCCTTACCTGACAGATCCATAATCGTCTGGCTGCCGATATTTGAAGTCATCACGACAATCGTATTCGAGAAATCCACGGTTCGACCATGACTGTCAGTCAAACGCCCGTCATCAAGCAGTTGCAGTAAAATATTAAACACATCGCGGTGCGCCTTTTCGACTTCATCCAGCAGAACGACCGAGTAGGGGTGACGCCGCACTGCTTCCGTCAATCGGCCCCCTTCTTCATAACCAACATACCCCGGAGGAGCCCCAATCAGCCGCGAGACAGAATGTTTCTCCATGAATTCACTCATGTCGATACGAATCATATTACGTTCATCATCAAATAGAAATCCCGCAAGCGCTTTACATAATTCCGTTTTTCCCACACCTGTCGGTCCGAGAAACATGAAAGAACCAATCGGGCGACTCTGATCCTGCAAACCGGAACGGGAACGCCGAACCGCGTTGGAAACCGCTTCGACCGCTTCATTCTGATCGATCATCCGCTTATGTATTTCTTCTTCCATCCGCAGCAGTTTATCGCGTTCTCCCTGCAGCATTTTGGAAACGGGAATCCCGGTCCACATGCTGATTACCTTCGCGATATCTTCCGGAGTCACTTCCTCACGCAACAAACGCTCGCCACTGTCATCTCCCAGTTCGGTTACCTTTTGCTCCATCTCCGACAGACGCAGACGTGCGGCACTCAATTCCTGCTCTGCATTGTAGGCAGTCGTGTAATCTTCGTTGGAATTCGTCTGCTGCGCTCGATGAAATGCCTGCTCATATGCGGTATTCAGCCGGTCGATGTTCTCCTTCAGCGGTTGCAATCCAGACAGCGCTTCTTTTTCCGTTTCCCAGCGGGTTTTCAAAGCATTGACGCTCTCCTCGCGATCGGCAATGTGTTTTCGTAACTCCTGCAGCCGCTCCTTGCTGTCTGCTGTTGTCTCAGTTGCCAGCGCAGCCGCTTCAATCTGCATCCGGGTTAACTGGCGGGTGGCTTCATCAATCTCGGCCGGCATCGAATCCATTTCCATGCGCAACTGGCTGGCTGCCTCATCGATTAAATCAATGGCCTTATCGGGCAGAAATCGATCGTTGATATAACGATCCGACAATGTCGCCGCATTGATTAACGCATCATCCATAATTCGGACCCCATGATGCGTTTCATAGCGTTCCTTTAAACCTCGCAGAATCGAAATGGTATCCTCAACGGTTGGCTCCTGAACCATGACCGGCTGAAAACGCCTTTCCAGCGCAGGATCCTTTTCAATGTATTTGCGATATTCATCAAGTGTGGTTGCCCCCACACAATGCAATTCCCCCCGCGCCAGAGCCGGCTTCAACAGATTCGAGGCATCCGCGCCCCCTTCTGCCGCCCCCGCTCCCACAACTGTATGTAATTCGTCAATAAACAGAATGATCTGCCCCTTCGCAGACTCAATTTCCTTCAGAACGGCTTTCAGACGATCTTCAAATTCGCCACGGTATTTGGTGCCGGCGATTAAAGCCCCCATATCCAACGCGATCACCCGTTTATTTTTCAGGTTCTGGGGCACATCGCCCATCACAATACGATGTGCGAGCCCTTCCACAATGGCCGTCTTTCCGACCCCTGCTTCCCCAATCAACACCGGATTATTTTTGCGACGGCGGGATAAAATCTGGATAACACGACGAATTTCCTGGTCACGGCCGATCACCGGATCAATCTTGCCCTGACGCGCCAGTTGAACCAGATCTTTTCCGTACTGTTCCAGCGACTGATATTTCTCTTCCGGGCTCTGGTCAGTCACGCGCTGCCCACCCCGCACAGCCTGCAGTGCCGACAAAACATCGTCTTCCTCAATACCGTTCAATTCCAGCAGTCGCTTTGCCGGATCATCCACTGTCGTAAATGCCAGCAACAGGTGTTCGGTCGAAACAAAATTATCCTGCATCTGGTCGGCACGATCCTGTGCTGCCTGCAGAACTTTGAGTAACGCCTGACCGATGCCGACCTGCATCGTAGCCCCGGTGACCTTGGGCAAACGATTGATTTCGTCGTCTACCATTTTCTGAAGCTGCGGAAGATTGGCACCGACTTTTTGAATCAACGGTTTCACAACCCCCTGCTCTTCATCCAACAGCGCTTTCAGCAGATGCAGCGGCTTGATTTCCTGCTGGCCAAAATCCTCAGCCGTGTTCTGGGCCCGCTGTACCGCTTCCTGTGCTTTAACAGTCAGTTTTTCAAATCGAAACGCCATAATACTTCTCCAATCCTGTATGCCCTGTGCGCAGCAATTCAACAGCTCGGATTATCTTATAAAATAACCAGCCGACAAGCAGTAACTCTCTTGGTATTCATTCTTTTATTATGAAACAGGCCCGGAGAGGTGGGAAGGAATTGAGCCTGCCAATCACGATGAGTGTTTAAAATTTCACAATCAAACTCGAAAAAGTCTCATTCCGTCGGGAACCAGGGGGCTCAAGTTTCACCTTAAGCCCCCTGCCCTTATATAACCTGCAAACACAGACGCTGATTGATTTCAGAGCCTGGTCCGCTTCAGTCTTTTTTCTCAAATTCCGCATCAATCACGTCTTCGTCACCTGCGGCAGAAGCACCGTCTCCATCCCCAGCAGCCGCTCCGTCGTCTCCTGCAGCCTGGCTCGATTTATACATCTGCTCGGTGAAAGCATGAGTTGCCTGCTGTAATTCATCACAGGCAGTATTGATAGCCGCAACATCTTCACGCTCAAGGGCATCGTTTACTTTTTTCACAGATGCTTCAATTGCCGACTTGGAAGAGGCATCCATTTTCTCAGCATGCTCTTTTAACAGCTTTTCGACATCGTAAACAATCCGTGAGCCATTGTTCTTCGCTTCGGCCAGTTCTTTTTTCTTCTTGTCTTCATCAGCATGCGCTTCTGCCTGACGCTTCATGTCTTCAATCTCTGCTTCAGACAGCCCACTGGACTGTTCAATCTTGACTGAAGTTTCCTTGCCAGTAGCAACGTCTTTTGCTGAAACATTCAAAATCCCGTTCACGTCGATATCGAAAACCACTTTGATCTGGGGAACCCCACGTGGAGCAGGAGGCAGCTCTTCCAGATTGAACTGTCCTAACAGACGATTGTCGCTGGCCATCTGGCGTTCGCCTTGGAAAACTCGCACTGTTACAGCCGTCTGATTGTCGGCTGCTGTCGAGAAAACCTGATCCTTGGTGACTGGAATTGTCGTATTACGCTCGACCAGTTTGGTCATCACCCCCCCTTCGGTTTCAATCCCCAAAGACAGCGGAGTTACGTCCAGCAACACAATATCCTGCACATCGCCAGAGATAATCCCCCCTTGAATGGCAGCGCCGATGGAGACCACTTCGTCAGGATTGACTCCTTTATGTGGCTCTTTACCAAAGATTTTCTTTACAAACTCATGCACTTTAGGAACACGCGTTGATCCACCAACGAGCACGACTTCATCTATGTCACTGGGACTGAGCCCGGCATCTTTCATCGCCTGCTCTACAGGTTTACGACATCGTTCAACCAGCGGATCAATCAGCTTCTCGAATTCAGAACGGGTAATCGCCATCTGCAAGTGTTTTGCGCCAGTACTGTCAGCGGTGATAAACGGCAGATTGATATCCGTCGTCTGAGATGAAGACAATTCTTTCTTGGCTTTTTCTGCGGCTTCACGCAAACGCTGCAATGCCATTGCATCCTTCCGCAGGTCAATCCCCTGCTCCTTCTTGAAGGAGTCAGCAATGTGATTAATCAGTTCCTCATCGAAATCATCTCCCCCCAGGTGACCATCACCATTGGTGCTCAATGTTTCAATCACTTCGTCTCCTACCTCCAGAACTGATACGTCGAATGTACCACCCCCAAAGTCGAAAACCACAATCTTTTCGTCGTTCTTTTTCTCCAGGCCGTATGCGAGTGCAGCAGCCGTCGGCTCGTTGATGATGCGCGAAACTTCCAGACCGGCAATCTGCCCCGCATCTTTGGTCGCCTGTCGCTGGGCATCGTTGAAGTAAGCAGGTACTGTGACGACGGCTTTATTCACTTTATGTCCCAGATAACTCTCTGCGGCTTCTTTTAATTTTCGTAAAATTGAAGCAGAAATTTCCGGGGGAGTGTAGGTTTTGCTCCCGGCTTCAATTTTGACATAATCTTCCGGGCCGCCAATGATTTTATACGGGACAATTTTTTCTTCGCTCTGCACTTCATTGTGCCGACGTCCCATAAATCGTTTGACGGAATAAACCGTATTCTTGGGGTTCGTGACAGCCTGCCGTTTTGCTGGCTCACCGACCAGAGTCTCCCCTTTATCGGTGAATGCCACAACACTGGGAGTAATCCTGTTTCCTTCCAGATTGGGAATCACTTTGGCTTCCCCGCCTTCCATAATGGAAACCACTGAGTTTGTGGTTCCTAAATCGATTCCGATGATCTTTTCACCTTGAGATGCCATGTGAGTTTCCCCTCTTTCCTTATTCTATTCTTAATTCTGATATGTACAAAAAGCAGCTTCAGGATGAATCCCCTTGCTTCGTACATCAATCATGTTCTACTTACAGTTTCAATTAAACCAGCCTTTGTAATACTGGCTGGTGATTTTATGTTAGCAATGAATGTGCCAAGCAGAATCCATTAATCATAATCATACCATAAGCACCTTATTCGTAAACACTTATAGAATAGATAACTTTACACAACTGAAAAAGACATTCACGGAAACTGCCATATTGACACCACCCCTGGCCAATACTGCCGGCACGACTGAGTGACATATTGGCAGTCTGGAATACATACCCTTTAGAATAAAGGCTAAACGATTCACAGGTAAGGCTCAACCGCTTGACAGTCCCTAAAGGCGGCGGTACAAACTAGAACAGTTGGAGACTAAGCTGTTTTTTGGAAACGATACAGGCAGTTATAAAAGCCAGCTGTTTTACTGACCCTAACTGCTTATCTCATAGTATTTTATAATTTTCCAAGAGCGACATTCGGGAGAAATCCCAAGCTGAGAAATTCTTAAGGGATTGTAATCCAATTGTGAAACTGGCAGTAAGCAACGAAGCACAACCAGGGAGGGAGTGTGATCTGGCTGCGGTTAATTTTCTGAGAGACAGAAACGAGACTCACATCCTGAAAGATTCCGATGGCCAAGAAAAAAGCGGTTACCAAACGCACTTCAGTACCCACCCCGAAGTCGCCAGCCAAGAAAACAGTCGTCAAAAAAAGCAGTAGCAGCAAACATAGCCTTGGCTCGCTTCAGTCTGAATTAAAAAAAATTGACCGTGAGATTGTGAAACTGGTCAATAAACGCTGCGCAATGACGGTCAAGCAGATCAAATCAGATCCTGAGCCGCGCAAAGCAATGTTCGACCCCAAGTCAGACGAAGAATTGCGCGAAACTATTGAAAAACTCAATGCATCCGGTCCTCTGACCAACAACGCCATTCGAGGGATCTTCCGGCAAATTCTGAGTTCTGCCCGCAGGCAGATACATCCGCAGAGAGTTGCCTATCTCGGACCAGCTT
Organism: uncultured Gimesia sp.; assembly: GCF_937919775.1. Classification (GTDB taxonomy): domain Bacteria; phylum Planctomycetota; class Planctomycetia; order Planctomycetales; family Planctomycetaceae; genus Gimesia. Next base: position 2,686 of record NZ_CALFPF010000432.1, on the reverse strand, counting down.
ACAGCTACACCCATCTAGCTGCTCTTGAGCGTTTTGGTGAGGGTGCAGACATGGTCCCCGTCAATACAATTGGAGCGGTTTTCGAAGAAGTAAACCGGGGTAACACGGAATTTGGTGTCGTCCCCATCGAAAACAGTACTGATGGACGCGTTGTAGATACCCTCGACATGTTTACCAGACTTCCACTGCGAATTTGTGGAGAAGTCCTGATTGCCGTTCACCACAACCTGCTCGCACGTTGCGAACGGAGTCAAATCACAGAAATCTACAGTAAACCGCAGGCACTATCTCAATGCCGTGAGTGGCTTTCACGCAACATGCCACAGGCACATTTACATGAAGTTACCAGTACCTCAACGGCAGCACAATTAGCAGCAACCAAACCGGGCGCTGCCGCAGTCGCCAGCCACCAGGCCTCCGTTGAATATGACCTGCAGATTATTGTCGAAGGTATTGAAGATAATGCGAATAATGTGACCCGATTTGCTGTGATCGGCGAAGAGGTCTGCGACCCAACCGGCTCAGATCGTACTGCTATTCTGGTACAAATCGCTCATACCGCGGGGTCGCTGGCAGATACACTGCAGATTTTCAAGAAAAACAAAGTGAATCTGACCTGGATTGAATCTTTCCCTCTGCGGGGAGAAGAACCGGGTTATCTCTTCTTTATTGACTTCGAAGGTCACATTCAGGAACCTCACATTAAGCGGACGATCAGTGAACTGGAGAAACGAGTGGTTCGACTGGAAGCAATGGGCTCTTACCCTCGTAGTGGGGTTTTAGAGTAATTTTTTGACGCTTTTGTATCTTAGCCCTGCTGTTTTCCCCGCATAACTGGCGAAATCGAGTGAAAAAGGACTGCATCTGAGGTTTTTCGGTTCGAATCCTTGAATCACAGCTCCCGACTCAATAACTTACCTAACACGAAGTGGCTTCTCAGGACTAACAGCATTCCGTATTTCGATGTTCAACCGATACGGATGATTTCTCGCTCGCCTTTCTCATCGGATGAGAAATCGAAATTTCGTGCGAAACCGAGTAACTTCAACATTCTATACAATATGAATCACAGGATGAATTATGCGTCGCTTCCTTGTAGCTGGTAACTGGAAAATGAATACAACCAAAGCTTCTGGCTCACAATTGGCCCAGGCGCTGGTAGCCGAAGTTCCAAAAGAGAATCAAGCGGTTGAAGTTCTGGTTTGCCCCCCTTTTCCTTACCTGACGACCATCGGCGAAATTGTAAAAGGAACCGGAATCGGCATCGGGGCTCAAAACTGCTCTCATGAAGCGCCAGGAGCATTTACCGGTGAAACTGCAACGGAAATGTTATCTGACGTAGGTTGTCGTTCTGTATTGATTGGCCACAGTGAGCGCCGGCATATTCTCAAGGAAACCGACGCTGACATCAACCTGAAAGTCAAAAAGGCACTCGCAGCCGGGCTGCAGGTGGTTCTGTGCGTGGGAGAGCTCCAGAGCGAACGCGAATCTGAACAGACCGATGCAGTCCTCGACACGCAAATGACTGGTGGCCTGGCAGAAATTGACGCTGCTGCTTTTGACCAGATTGTCATTGCCTACGAACCAGTCTGGGCCATTGGCACCGGCTTAACTGCTTCTCCCGAACAGGCAGAATCAGCCCATCAGTACCTGCGAAACTGGCTAAAAAGCCACTATTCATCAGAAATTGCTGATGCGACTCGCATCCTGTATGGCGGGAGTGTGAAACCCGACAATGCCAAAGAACTGCTTTCCCAGGAAAACGTCGATGGTGCCCTCGTCGGAGGAGCCAGCCTCAAGGCAGAACAGTTTATTCCCATTATTCAGGCTGCTGTTGAATTATCTGCTGGTTAAAAGAAAGCTGCCAATTTATCTCGATTCGTCTAAACTCGGATAGCAGACTCGATTTACAGATCGTATCCTACTACTATATGATGCACTGATTCTGATCCAGCAGCTAACGAGATTCCCAGCTTTTCTTGAAATCTCGTCCACTCAATATTTTCAATCGATAATATCAGCTATTAATAGCTAATTAGGATGACACAATGATTCTTGCAGACTTACTGGACCCTGCCACCATACTGATGACTCTGTTGATGTTCTTCGGAATTCTGCTGATCATCATTATCCTTCTGCAAAAAGGACGCGGCGGTGGCTTGGCCGGAGCATTCGGCGGCGCTGGCGGGCAGAGCGCTCTGGGTACTAAAGCCGGTGATATCTTTACCAAAATCACAATCGTGATGGCAGTCATCTGGGTTATCCTCGCCGGTGTTTCGGGAATCACAACCCGAGCCAGTTCCGGCAAATACGCCGGCGGTTCGGAAGCAGTCTCTGAAGAGCCCAGTGTCAGTGCACCAGAGTCACCGGATGACAAAGCCGCTGCAGACGCCAAGACAGAAGAGACATCCTCGATCAATCCTTTTGATGAGAAAAAACCAACCGACAAAAAAGAGGCCGCTGCAAAACCTGAAGCGGAACCAGCCAAAAAAGCAGACGAAAAACCCGCACCAACCGAAAATAAACCTGAGCCGGCGAAACCGACTGCAGCCAGCGAGCCCGCAGAGAAAAAACAGGAAACTCCTGCAAAGCCTGAGGTACCCAAGTCAGAAACAAAGCCAAATTAGTCTTTCTGGCAAACATTGAAATAAATTAAATCTAGAGACCGTCCCTCTTAATATTCATC
>NZ_CALFPF010000431.1 GCF_937919775.1 uncultured Gimesia sp. | reverse complement strand
GTGGAACGATTCAGGGTATCTCAGCCAATACAAATCTGATCGATGCCGGCGATGACCAGTTTGTGTTACTCGCTCGAATTCAGTTTACACCGACCGCCAATGATCAGGTGAGTATTAATTATGACACTCAGAGTATTGGTCCTTACCAGGCTGAATTTTCGATTGATCAAACTGAATTGCAACTGGTTGATCAGGCCGAAAGTCTGATAGGAGAAATCAACTTCGCTGAAACAGAATTCTGGGCCGTTCCCTATGATGCCAACGATGATGACAAGATCAACTTTAAAGACCTGATGCTTTTCGCATCCGTTTATGGAGCCAATGTTTCAATTTCGAATTCCCCCTATGCCTGGGTGATGGACTTTAACCAATCGGGCACCGTGAACTTTAAAGACCTGATGCTGTTCGTTTCCAACTATGGGAAATCGAAAATCAACAATCCGAATGTAACTTTGCCTTCCGGCTATCCCAATGCCTGGACACCTCAAAACCTGATAGCGGCAGCGGTTTCTGATTTACAGCTACAACAAAGTGTAACTCCACTCACAACAGAAACGGCAAAATTGACTGCTGAAACGGCGATCCGGAACTATGCTGATACCGTTTCACCTGAAGAACAGATCAAACTCCGGGACACAAAGATCAAAGTCGTCGATCTCCCCGGTAATAAACTGGCGCAAGCGATGCCCGGCACGATTCTGCTTGATGTATCCGCAGCCGGTCAGGGATGGTTTGTTGACAGCAGCCCGTGGGAGCATTCTGAATTTCATACTGCAAATGGAACTGATTTTCGGGCATTCGATAACTCGGAAGCAGCCGGACGTATCGACTTGTTGACGATAATCTATCATGAATTAGAACACCTGCTGGGTCGCCAGCATGAAAAAACAGGTCTGATGAGACCCACGCTTTCAGCAGGCATCCGCCGACTGCCAGATGTAATTTCCCGCGCAGTAAATCAGCAGGCCCAGGAGAAATTACTGGAAACCGATCGGTTTTTCAGTTCGCTGAACGATAGCGATCTGCTGGCATTCGGATGAGGTGTGCGTTTTGATCAGGAGTGCTCTCACTTCCCAGGTATACCGTATCGCCGAGTTCTGCCAGCCGCTGCATCATGAACGTCGTGACTTCTTCCAGCAGTTCCCGCGAGACGCGGCGATTGTAATAGGCTGAAAGGTCAATCGAATCTCCATAGACCACGGAAGTCTCAGCAAATGAATAGAACGGTTCCACCATATTTTTTCCGCGGGGGGAATTATTAATATAAACAGGATAGACGGGAGCCTGCGAACGCAATGCCAGAAAGGCAATCCCGGAATTCGCATCTGCGATGGGCCGTTCTGCCTGAATTCCTCCCTCCGGAAAGACGCCGATCAATTCCCCCTGTTTCAGCTGGCGGAGCGCTTCGCGGACCGGCGCCACATCCTGGCCATTCCGGTCAACGGGAATCGCATGCATGGCCCGCGAGATCCAGCCAATTAATCCGGGCAGCTCGTAATATTCCCGTGCCATCAAAAAACGGATCGAGCGAATTTTTTTCTGTGGATTTCCCAGATGAGAGTTGTACCAGAGAATCATCGGATCAGCAGGACTACGATGATTGGCAATGATGATTGCCGCAGAGTCACCCGGAAAAGGACAACGACGGTTCCGTTTGATCCCCCACAGGCCGGGGGCATAGACGCGCGCAATCACAAATAGAATCCACGCCTGCCATCCATCGGGCAGTTTGACGGCCTGATAGACCATGATCGATAAGGCGACGAAAGCATAAACAACCAGTGTCAGAATGCCGGCGAGTTCTGGATTCATTTTCAAAATTCATACAAAATAAAACGGTCATCACCAAAGCAGACCGCTTTGGTTTTAGAGTCATCGAATTATACGCTGTATAAAAAAAAGTGGGCAAGATTAACTCTGCGGATTGGCTGCTGAACATCTACTGCCCAATGGTTGCAACGACTGTATTTGATATGCGGGCCAGATATTGACCGCGTGGCTCTTGAGGTTGTGTGGTCAGGATGATGGCGGATGCTTCCAGTTCCGGGTCAATCCACAACACCGTACCCGTTGCACCGGCATGTCCATAGGCAGCCGGAGAAAGTAAATCGCCATAATAATCGCTCTTCGCCGGAGCCACCATCTGCCAGCCGAGACCCCAGCCTTTTCCTTCTCGCGCAGCCACCGATAAGCCGGGGATTGCAGATAACTGATCACGGGTGGCTTCCTCAATCGTGCGCTGGGATAAAATCTGCTTTGAGTCGAAAGTGCCTCCCTGCTGCAGCATTTTGACTAACTTTTCCAGATCGGCCGGTGTCGTCAACAACCCGCCCCAGGGTGCGCCAAAACTCCTCCAGTAACGGCTGTTCCAGTCCCAGTGCGGTTCAATATCCAATTCTTCCGGGATTCGAATTTCGGTGATCCGGTCGACCTTTGGTTGATCGCCGTGATACCATGCTTCCGGAACCCCCAGCGCGGTGTCCGCCATTCCCAGCGGTGAAAATAAAACCTGCGCTAAATAATCCGCACAAGGCCGACCTGTAATCCGCTGGATGATCTCCCCCAGGATGGCGATCCCCGTACTCTGATATTGCACCATTCGACCGGGCGGTTCATCCGGAGAGAGCTCACAAATCTGTTTGACAAATTCGGAAAGGGGCGCGTGCTCGGAACGTAACTCACGATTATCAGGCAGCATGTCAGGCAGCCCGGAGGTGTGCGTCATCAGATGGCGGATTGTGATTCCATGTTTACCTGCGCAGCCGAATTCGGGAATAAATTGTTTTACCCGATCTCCCAGCAGCAATTCCCCTGCTTCGAGAAGCTTGAGCACGCCTAACACGACGATCGGTTTTGTAATCGAAGCCACTAAAAAGATGGCGTCTTCGCGGAGCGTGTCCCCGTTGTCGCTGAGACGCTGGCGTCCTTTAAAATAGCGACGTGAGGTCTCTCCCACGCTCACCTGCAACGCGACAGCAGGCACCTGGTCCGTATTACAAAAATGGTCAACCAGGTTTTCAACAGTCTGCCAGCGTTCGTCTTTGATTCGAGGCATTTTTTTTCAGCCGTAAAAAGT
>NZ_CALFPF010000430.1 GCF_937919775.1 uncultured Gimesia sp. | reverse complement strand
TCTATCTGCAAGATCCGAAAGAAGAAATCTCTCTCAGCGCCGGTGAGACCTATTCCGTGCGGCCCCGTCGCCCCCCACCTGGTGACCAATGCAGGAACAACGTCCACCACATTTCTGGTGCTGCAAGGCATCGGCGAATACGACTTCGTGCCTCTTGTTTGAATGGGGGCTGAAAAGTGATTCACCCGGAAAAAGTGGCAGTGGGAGACGATACCGGGAACGATTCCTGTTCCGAATCGGGGCTGCCACCTTTATAAAACCAGTCTCCTTCAATCTCCCTGATTCTTGCTACTGCCATCATGAAAATTGTTGTCGGTTGCCTGCGGGACTGTTAAGATCGAGAGTTGTACTTAATGTGACGACTGCCAATCTGAACTTCTTACCAGGGGGAAACTCATGAAACGTTCTCATTTCGGGTTGATGTTAGTCGGGGCATTTGCCATGCTCACGTCGATGAGTATGATCGCTTCCGCCGACGATGCAAAAGAGGCAGCAATCAGGAAAGACCGCCAGCGGATCGCAGGCACATGGCGGATTGTCGCCCTCGAAATTAACGGCAACAAGTCAAAAGACGAAGATGTCAGGAAAATGACGGTGGTCAACGGCGCTGACGGGACATGGAGTCTGAGTTCCGAAGGAAACGAGATTGTGAAGGGCACCAGCACCATTGATCCCACACAGAATCCCAAGGCCATCGACATCACGCCGACCACAGGGGAAGACGAGGGGAAATCGACCCTGGGAATCTACGAACTCGGAAAGAAAACGCGAAAGTTATGCTTCGCCTCAGCCGGAAAATCGCGTCCCACCGAGTTCACTTCGACCCCCGAGAATCAACAGATTTTAGTCACGTTCGAGAAAGAAAAGACGAAGTAGGCACGCTCGTTCGCGTTGCGATGAGCCTTCCCTCTCACATTCCCGGGTGGGACCGAATGCATTTCGTTCCCGCCACAGGTTTTCGATCAATCCTCCAGCAGATTCTGCCCCGATTCTGGTGAGCGGGATAACTTTGCCTGTTGTTTTATCTCGCTTGCTTCGCTGATTAAATCTCCTTCGGCTTCGTTGGCCGAGGCTGCTTCTGCTTCCGACGGCGGCTGCTTCGCTTGTGCGATCACCGGCGGCTCAGAAATCTGGTCGCGTTCTGAGCTCATCCGCACCGGCACCCCTTCGGGAAAGACGATTTCGCGGGCCTCGTCAGGCATCGAGATTCCCGCCTGATCGAACGCGAGCAGGGTGAGTCGAATGACGGCCGAACGTACTTTGAACGTGCTGAATTCGGCTGTGTTGATCCAGAAATAAACCCTCAGATTCACCGTCGAGGCGCCGAGCGACTCCACCAGAACCATTGATTCCGGCTCAGAAACGATGGCGGGATGATCTTCGAGCACCTTCAGGGCAATCGCCTGGGCTTTCGAAATCGCATCGGCGTAACCGATGCCGACCAGGAAATCGAAGCGGGTATTCGGATTGGCTGTAAAGTTGGTGATGGTTTCTTTGTAGATGGTCGCGTTGGGAATCTGCACGTGGTTTCCCTCAAGCGTCATCAGCAAAGCCGAGCGGGTATTGACGCTCTGCAGATACCCCTTGTAGCCAGCAACCTCGATCAGATCACCCATCACAAACGGTCTCTGGATGCTGATCAGGATACTGGCGAGAAAGTTTTCGGCGATATCGCGAAAGGCAAATCCAATCACCAGAGCCACCAGTCCGGTCCCCCCCAGAACCGTCATCGCCAGGCGCGTTAAACCTGAAATCGTCAGAATGAGATAGAGGCCGAGCAGAAACACCGGGATGGCCGCCGCCCGCGAAGCGACGTCGCCGAGTAAGAGGCTTTTCATCCGTTTTTGAAACAGGCCGGCCGTAAGTCGTGCAGTCCAGACACTGGCCCACCAGGTGACAAACAGTAACAGGATGCCGACAAAAATCAGCGGGATGTTTTGAAACGTCTTCAAACCGACGGCCGTGAGTTCTCCAAACGCATCCGAAAGGTCCCACATGGATTTTTGACGGACCTCTATCCGATTCACGACGGCCACAACATCCTGAGTTTTGCTGGCCAGTTTTGCCACCCACTCCTTGTGCGGTTCTGTATCCACCTCACCAGACAGGAATACGACCCCTTCTTCGACGTGCGCTTCCGGCCGTTTGAACCACCCGGTCGCTTCCATAATCCGCACCAGCCGGGATTCAATCTCGGCATCGCCGGCGACGGGATTCACGTCGACCTTCGCGGGGGTTTCCGGCGCAGCCGTATCGGTGGGTTCCGGCGGCGCTTCTTGCGCCGGCGGAATCTGCGCAGCGGCAGGTGACATTGATAAGGGGTAAATGACAATGACCACACTGAGCAAGATAATGCCGTGAAAGACAGCACCGTGAAAGCCAGCACTGAGAAAATGCCGGAGCATGACAAAAAACGCCTTCATCAGTGGTGACTCCTGGAATTCATGGCTGCTATCGTACAGGGACTTTGGAAACAAGCAAGGTAACCGATTTGCATTTTGATTGGAAGCAGTTGACGGAATCATCTTTAGCCACCGGCAAAGGTGAAGCGATGTGGATACGGCGAATTAAAACGTTTCTCTGAAATGGAGGGGCCGCCAATATAAGTATCTGCCCTCTTTTATCTCACCTGGCCTTAATTAAAGGTGACTGGCTCATGGAATCCCCAGGAAGCCGCGAGCGCATCGGCGGCTTCTTATTTGATCAACTGATATCCCGTGCGCGAGGTGCGGTACTTGATCTCATGCGCACTCTTAAGTCCCCGGTCTTTTCCGTCGCCGGTCATCGTTCCGTTTTCGCAACAGGCGACGACTTTCAATATTCCCATTGCCTGTACATTCACCGGCTCGCTAATTGTGACATCGAAAGTCCCATCTTGCTTAATACGGGCCACGTATGGTTTTTGGAAATATTGGGTTCGCACGTCAGGTGCAGTGTCGTAAACGATGACGCTATGTGCCGGAACATTCGACGTAATGCGTCCGGTCAGATGTGCCACCCGTCGTCGTACTGCCACCTCTCAGAACACGCGGCGCACTGCGCAAGGATACGCTTCTTGCTCTTCTGCCGCTTGTGCC
>NZ_CALFPF010000429.1 GCF_937919775.1 uncultured Gimesia sp. | reverse complement strand
AAATGTCCCCAAATCTGTAAAGCATAGCCGGAAATCAATGCAATCCCGGCGATCAGCCACTCTCCCGCCATCCCGAAACCGATAAATCCTCCCAAAGCCAGAGGGACACCGATCAGGTGCAGGATCTGGTTGGATCTGTTTTGATGGCGGAGTAGGTAGTTTCTGAGAAAACGTTGTATCATCTGGTTACCTGATTGGCTTGAAAAGTAAGCGATGGCTACCGCGTATAGTTGAAAAGCGAATTCTGTTTTGATACGGTCACTGCTTGCCTGTAGTACTGTTTATTCAGTATCAACCAGTATGGCCTTTGGTTTCAAGAGTCAGCAGGCCTGTAGCATTGCATTCATGCACTTGAGATCCTGGCCGCCTTCCCTTTTTGTCAGAAGTATTTGAGGAAACGATGTATAAAGTCACATTAATTCCGGGAGATGGAGTTGGCCCGGAAATCGCCGAGGCTACAAGAAAGTGTGTGGATGCCACCGGTGTAAAAATCGACTGGGACGTTCAGGAATGTGGAATTGAAGTCATTGAGGCCGAAGGGGGAGTTCCTGACCGGGTGATGGAATCGATTCGGGCCAACAAAGTTGCGTTGAAGGCACCGATCACCACACCAATCGGAAAAGGCTTCCGTAGTGTGAACGTGTTCCTGCGACAGGAACTGGGACTGTATGCCTGCATTCGTCCGTGTAAAACTTACAAGGGTGTGCGAACTTATTTCTCCGAATCGAATGTCGATCTGGTCATCGTTCGCGAAAATACAGAAGACCTCTACGCGGGTGTGGAATTTCAGGCAGGCCAGAAAAATACGGCTGCATTGATCGAGAAGATCAACGAATTTGCCACCGGCAAAAAAATCAACACGCCTCTCGATGAGACCGGCATCAGCATCAAGCCGATGTCTTATCAGGGAACTCGTGATATCTGCAATTACGCGTTTAAATACGCAGTCGATAACAAACGCGATACCGTGACATCCATCTGTAAAGCCAACATCATGAAGTTTACAGATGGTCTGTGGTACGATGAAACCCGTGCCGTTGCCAAAGCCTATAATGCGAAATTCGAATGGGCCGATCTTGCCGAAGGTGTTGCTCCTGACGCGAAGCTGAAAGGCATCGCGACCGACTGCGGCGGCAGCATTGAATACAATGAGCGGCTGATTGACAACATGTGCATGCAGCTGGTTCAAAAACCGGAACTGTACGACGTGCTCGTCACCTCCAATCTGTACGGCGACATCCTGAGCGACCTCTGTGCCGGTCTGGTCGGCGGTCTGGGTGTGGCTCCCGGTTCCAACATCGGTCCCGAGTCGGCCATCTTCGAAGCGACCCACGGTTCTGCTCCCAAATATAAGGGACAGAATAAAGTGAATCCGGTTGCCTTGATTCTGTCCGGTAAAATGATGCTGGATTATCTCGGCGAGCATGAAGCTGCGGACAAACTGGATCGAGCCGTCGCCGACGTGATTGCCGAAGGCAAAGACGTGACCTACGATCTGAAAGATGATCGCAACGATCCGACGGCCGTCGGTACTCAGGAAACGGCAGAAGCCATCTGCAAAAAAATGCGGTAAATTCTGAGACATAATGAGACCTCATATCAACGATGCAGAGCAGCCATCATGCTCTGCATCGTTTTTTTATTTCCGTCAGCGCAACGGACCATCCTGAAAAAATGAACTTGACCTCGTCGCGCCGGCGTGAATGCTGTTGCGTTATAAGCGTCGTCCGCGCGAGTGCAAACAACAAATTCACTGGAATATTCTGCAGCAGTGCCGAAAGCACACTATAAAAGTCCCCTGTTTCAGCGCGATTTCCAAAACCGCTACTCATACGTGCCCCGTTTATCGCAGCGCTTCGAATTTGTTTCATTGAAGTTCGCTGCAGGTTCATAGAACTTCGTTTCCGATTCACTGGACGTTCCCAAAAACAATTCATCGTTCCCACTTGACTCTCCCACGCCATGAAACAAAATCAGCACGATAAAATATTCATTGCAGACATACACCCATGTGCCTGCCCGCAGAGAACAACCACCGACCCCAAAAAACCACTCAGAAAATCCTGAATGAATCCCACCCTGAGCGGCAAAGCGCTAGCTGCCGTTAAAGCAAAACCACTCAGAAAATCCTGGAACCCCCCCCACTGTGAGCGGCACGGCGCGAGCTGCCGTTTTTTTCACCAACAAAATAACGACCAACAATTTTACCAGATCGCCACTGCCCCGGAGAGATGAAAACTGGTAAGCTGATAGAGTGAGCAGGTCCACGTCGCAGTGAAACGAATCCAAGGCACGCCGATGAAATGGTTCAACTTCAAACAGAGACGAAAGCGAGTGCTGCTGGCAGGCACGGCAGGCATCATTCTGCTTTTATGCGCGTATCAGCTTACCGCAGACAACCAGCCCCCTTTGACCGCGGCAGAGTTACAACTGGTGGGCCAATGGTCCGCGGAGCCCGGCGTGCCCACTCGAATTTTTAAACCGGATCGAAAATTCACCACCTCCACCGGGCAGTTTGCAGGTCACTGGCGCATCGATGAAGGAGAGTTGATCGTCACCGTCTGGCAGCCGTATGAGTTTCCCCGCTCGCTCAGCGTCGCCAGTCTCAGTCTGTCGCTGGACTCAATTCAGCGGTCACGCATCCAGGAGACTTATCAGTTTAAGATTGAGTTTTCTGACAGCGGTCAGCAGCACATCGTGAATCATCCGGTAGACAAAGCGCATCCCGATGGAAAATGGTTATGGACCCGCAAAACAGAATAAACCGTGTCGCACAGGATTGCGGCTGACTCCTGTGACAGAGTCCGATCATCAATAGATACATGATCCCGTACGCTCTATCTTCCCCTCGTGACATTGAGGGCAGCTTTGCCCCGCGTCGAATTCCTGTATCAGTTTTTCATCCGTGTCGCATTGGGGACAAGGCACATTGCCAAAGTTGAGCCGGACCACTAAATCCCATTCTTCGTCATTCTCTCTTGGTAAAATGTGTATCACGGCACGTATTTCAGTCGGCTCCTCACCGTCCGGGCCAAGTGCCATCAGCCGCAGTGTTTCGCCCTCGCGGGGGCCCCATTCCGATTGTCCGTCGCCAAGAGTAAATTGTGCGGCGCAGGAAGGGCAAACAACAAATAAACCACCAGCATGGTGCGACCATCCCGAGCAAAACTCGAAATCGCACCGATCACATGAGTAGCTGTGCCCCATCATTTTGCGTAACACCTCTTTAAAGACCTGATTGCTTTACTACCACGAAAGACACGAAAAAGGAAATCCATCCCATTGAATTTCGTGTCTTTCGTGATTTTCGTGGTAGAAAAAAAGAATCATTTCGAACAGTTTCTACATACTGGTTTTGTGAGCGGAATGCCGCTAGCCACCGTTTTTGAACCAGCGTCCCCAACACAAAACCGGCGGCTGGCGCCGAGCCGCTCACTTGATTTCGCTCAGAGTGACAATTCCTGAAACGCGTCCATGGGGATCTCTACGCCGACACCGAACGGCGCGGCGTTGATGGACGTCAGATCCAGTTCGCCGCCGGTGATGTTGACGCGCGCGTAGCCGTCGTCCATCGGTGTGTACAAGTCGCCGTGGTGCTGCAGCATGGACTGACTGATCGACTTCGGAAACGCGGACAGGCCGTGATAGTAGTGATGGCCGTTGCGTTCGACTGACGTATTACCCAGCGCCGCCTGTGCCGCCAGATCCTGCAGTAACGCGACCGGGCCGATATTCACCAGGTCTTCGCCGCTCATCTGATAGCGGTTCGTGTTTTCCGTCGCGTTACGATGGTTGATCAGACAGCGATGGGCGGCCGCCTTCATGATGCCTTTGCAGTTCTTGTGGCTCGTGCCCGCGTAACCCAGTTTGAGCGCCTGTGCCAGCGCGCCGAGTTCCGCGTCCGATTCATCGATGATCACGGGGGGACCGTTTTTCCAGTCGGCAATGTTCGCGATGGCTGGATCGAGGGCCACATCCCGATACAACGGCTGCTCGATGAAGATCAGTCGTTCAAAGAAGGCATGCAGCGACGCATCGGCCTGAATGCGGTCCCACAGTTCGACGAAACGGGGGAACTCGCGATACTGCTCGTTGCCGTCCAGAGTGAAGGCGTAGCTGGTGCCGCACTGCCGGGTGATGACGCGCGCGACAGATCGCAGCCGTTCCAGATCCTGGTCGACATCCCCCTGCACTTTAAGTTTGAAATGATACAATCCATAAAAGCGAATGCAGTCTTCCAGAGTTTGAGGAAGTCCATCGTGAATGCCGTTTTCGGTCGTCAGATCCGCGGCCGTCAGCGGATCAGAAAGTCCCACCGTATGACGGGCGATGATTTTCGACAGCGGCTGCGCGGGAAGAAACTCGTCCGGCGTGCGCCCCGCCAGTTCCGGGTGAATCGCCGCCAGATTCAGGCCCACCCGATTTTCTCGCAGCAGCGTTGCCAGATTACACTGTTCGGCACGCGCCAGCGCATCAAGCAGCGTGCGTTCGACCATGCTGACGCCAAACTGCGCGAGCAGTGACGGCAGCCCCTGCTCCGCAGCCCACTTCACCTGGGCCTGATAGACCTGTTGCCAGAATTCAAACGCCGACGCAGCCGAGACCTCCCGCGCAAAGCCGACAGCCCGCCGTATGACGAGCAGCATCTCGTCAATCTCTTGAGCGGCGGGTTTGTCAGGCGACTTATCAAACCACTTCGGCAGCAGCCCTTCCGAAGCGATCCCGGTGACGACCGTGCCATCAATCTCATACCGACACTGCAAAAACACATGCGGCGCGGCCGTCATCACCGCAACCCCAAACCGAAACGGCATCCGCGTCCGCGTTTCCGTCCGGTGAAGAGTGGCGTCGATGAGTTTAATAGCAGCAGTCATAAAGAGCGTCTTCCCAAGGTCAATCAAAGGCCAGCCTGTGAGTCAGTATCAGTAGTGTGAACGCATTATGACACATTCTCATTCAAAAATGCAAAAGAGTGCAGCCGGTCAGCGCCAGCAACAATGCAGCATCACGAAAATCGACCTCAGCACTGTTCCCCCCCTGCTGACAGAGTGAAGCCCCGCTAAGACTTACGGCAAATTGGACTCTCCCGGTTCCCGTCTACTTCTGGTTATTTTTTTGAAATCTTCGATTTTTGCCGCCAAGTGCCGGTTGGAAGTTCGCTTGAGATGATGTGCACGAGGAATGCCGCCCCTGCAGCGGGGGCGTTTCCATTTGAAACGTCGTGTACGGCTTTCCAACACAAGATTCTCTACTGTTTTATCTGAGGAGTGACCATGAATCCCAACGGGCTCTGCCGGAAATTGCGAATTTCTGAACAACAGTTGTCAAAAATCTGCCAGCATCTGGGGATGACCATTCCCGACCAGGGGGACGACGAATTCACCCCCGCAGAAATTGATCGCCTGCAGACTTTTGTGGCAAAAAAACGGTCTGCTGCAAATCAAAACAAACCGGCCGAGGGACAGAAACCGACCGTAGTTCAGAAACCCGCGGCAGGTCAGCAGTCTACTAACGGAAACAGTGCTCCCGTGCCGACGGTGACCGTTGCGCGTTCGAATACCAGCCCCGCCCCGCCCCGTTCCCTGGCTACGGTGAGTCTCCCTGCAGAGAATTCCGCGGGTACAGAGAAATCGGCCCGTGTAATGAAATCGACAGGAGCAATGGAAACGGCGAGTACGGGACGACGCGCCTGCGCTTACATTATCGATTGCCTGGTCACATTCCTGCTCGTCCCTTTTGTTTTCGTACCGATACTGGGGCTGATCATCATTGGCGTCTTTCTGTTCGCCTACTGGCTGTTGCGGGATGTGGCCGGATCGAGTCCCGGAAAACTGCTGCTGGGAATGCGCGTGGTTCATAACAGTGGCGATGAATACCGTGTGGGGCCGCGGATCATGCGCAATCTTCCGCTCTCGATCGGGCCGTTGTTACTCTGCATTCCGATCATCGGAGTATTCATCGGCTCCCCCGTCGCTTTAGTCATGGTGCTGACTGAGGTGATCATGCTGTTAGCGACAGGCAGGCGCCTCGGCGATCGACTGGCCGATACTGCGGTCAAGCAAGTTCCCAAACTCAAACTGGCATCCGACTAAATCGTGTTTCTTAATTCGAATGGTCCTTATAATCTGGAGCAACCGGGGCTAATGCCCTTCGGCTAAAAAGTCATAACGGCTGTCAAAGTACCTGAAAACAAAATCAGCCGCACGGCGTTAGCCGCGGTTAAAACCGACCTGGGTCAGGTTGCGGTCCTGGGAATCACATTCAAAACCAATCAATAAACACGACCTGGAGGCAAGTTTGTGTAAGCCAATTCCTTCCGGCAATTCTAGTGGTCTCACGTAGCCGGATGCGACACATTCTTTCCCCCGCTCAAAATTCTGCAGGAAATTCCATTCCCACCCCGAAAACGGGTGGAGACATGTAAAATATTTGATACGATGGAGTGCAGAGTCTCGCCTTGTATTGTCCCACCACAGGAGTCATCCCTGATGTCAGATGCGAACCGACCGCACCCTTTGTCTGATTCTCTGTCCCGCCGTGATCTGTTAAAACTGGGAGCCGCCGCGATGGCGGGGACCGCTGGGTTGAACTGGTTGCAGCCCGATCTCGGTGCCGCCGAAACCAAACGGCCAAAGGTCGCTGCGATCTACACGCAGTTCTTTTATTGCTCGCACGCGTATCATATTCTGCATCCCTTCCTCGGGCCGTATCTGTTTAATGGCAAGATTCATCAGCCGCAGTGTGATGTGCTCTCGTTTTATGGCGATCAGTTTACCGACCGCGATCTCTCGCGCGGCGTCGCGAAGAAGTATGACATACCGATTTATAAAACGATCCGCGAAGCGTTGTGTCTGGGCGGCGATGAACTGGCGGTCGACGCCGTCCTGTCGATTGGTGAGCACGGCGATTATCCCGATACGAAATTCGGGCAGACCATGTATCCCCGCAAACGGTTTTTTGATGAAATCGTGGACGTCATGAAGCAGTCGCATCGTTTCGTGCCTCTGTTCAGCGACAAACACTTTTCCTATCGCTGGGACTGGGCGCGGGAGATGTATGATACCTCGCGGAAGTATGAGTTCCCGATGATGGTCGGCAGTTCGGTTCCGCTGGCACAACGCACCATTCCGCTGGAAATTCCGGTGGGAACCGAACTGGAAGGTGCTGTTTCGATTCACGGCGGGCCAATCGAAAAATACGACATTCACGGTCTCGAAGTTCTGCAGTCGATGGTGGAATTTCGCAAAGGTGGCGAGACCGGCATTTCGTCCGTTCAGTTTTTGAAAGGGGATGACCTGATCAAAGCCGGCAAAGAGGGGCGCTGGTCAATGAAGCTGGCGGAAGCCGCCATGCAGGCCGAACTGGGAACTACCAAACGGGGGCTCTTTGATCAGATTGGCGAGGAAGGCACAGCGGAGCCGCACGGCATTCTGCTGGAATACAAAGACGGTTTTCGTGCGAGCATGCTTAAAATTGGTTTGAATGGTTTTCGCTGGAACTTTGCCTGTCAGGTCAAAGGGGAAAACCAGCCGAAAGGGACAACGTTTTACCCCGGCCCGTGGGGGAACCGCAATCTGTTCCGAGCTTTTTCGCACGCGATTCAACATCTGTTCGTCCACAAGGAAGAACCTTATCCGTGTGAGAGGACGCTGTTGATGACCGGCGCTCTGGATGTCGCCATGCATTCTTATTTTGAAAAAGGCTCGGCGTTGATGAAAACGCCCCAACTGGAAATTTCCTACAAGCCGAAAGATTTCAATCGATTTCGGGAAATGGGTGACTCCTGGAAGGTGATCACGAAAGAAATGACGCCGCCGGAAGATTTTGTGGAAGCCGATCCGAAACCACAATAACAGGCGTCTTTTCGCGCCATTCCGCCACAGAGGTTCCGGAAACGGGTTGTGTCGCAATTTCATGACTCAGGTTACTTGCGGGGAGATCGAAAATTCAGGATATTGAGGACAAAACTGTTCTGTTCATTTGATATTCCCAGATCCTGCCCGAGAGTTAGTGTCCCCAAGATGAAATATGTGCTCGTGATTCCAGATGGTTGTGCGGATGAACCGCAGGACGCATTCGGGGGTAAAACCCCTTTACAGGCCGCCCGCGTACCCCGGATGGATGCGATTGTTTCACAGGGAATTCTCGGCAGAACCGACACGGTGC
This sequence comes from uncultured Gimesia sp., assembly GCF_937919775.1. Taxonomy (GTDB): domain Bacteria; phylum Planctomycetota; class Planctomycetia; order Planctomycetales; family Planctomycetaceae; genus Gimesia. The sequence goes on along the minus strand of NZ_CALFPF010000429.1, from coordinate 32,261 downwards.
CGGCGTCGATGCCGTCCGGCAGTGATGTGGGGACGATGAGTCTGTTTGGTTACGACCCGCTGGTGTATCACACTGGACGTGCACCGCTCGAAGCGGCTGCGCAGGGAATCGAACTGGGTCCGCATGACTGGGCGATTCGATGTAACTTCGTCACGATCACAGACGGAAACATGGCGAGTTTTACCGCGTCGCAGCTTCCCAATGATGTGGGCGCGGAGCTGATCGAACTGCTGCAGGAAGCGACGGCCAATGATCCTCAGTGGGAGTTTCACCAGGGGGTCAGTTATCGCAATTTGTTGATCTACCGGGCACAGAATCCGGAAGACCAGCCTTTTGATGCGAGAACCTCGACCACGCCTCCCCATGATTTAACAGACCAGCCAATCGCCGAGGCGCTACCTGCAGGCAGAGGGGGCGAGCTGTTACTGGACCTGATGCAGCGCAGCAGGAAACTGTTTTTGAAGTCGGAAAAAAATCAGAACCGGGCCGACGGTCAGCCGGCGGCGACACAGATCTGGCTCTGGGGACAGGGAAGCCGACCCGCACTCAAACCGTTTCTGGAACAGTTTGGAAAAACAGGCGCTGTGATCACCGCCGTTGATTTACTGCGGGGACTGGGAAAATTGCTCGGTTGGGATGTGATCGAGGTGGAGGGAGCCACCGGTTATACCGACACCGATTATGCGGCCAAAGGACGCGCCGCAATCGAGACTTTGCAGAAGTCTGACTTCGTCGTCGTGCATGTCGAAGCGACCGATGAGGCTTCCCATGAAGGAGAAGCAGAGGAAAAGGTGAAGGCTCTGGAACGCATCGACGAACACATCGTCGGCCCGGTGCACGATTACCTGAAAGAGCAAGGCGATTATCGCATTCTGGTTTGTCCTGATCATCCGACGTTTTTGAGAACGAAGACGCACAGCCACGGTTATGTTCCGTTCGCCATCTGTGGCACCCGGGTGCGTCCCGATCAGGCAAACAGTTATGACGAAGTCACGGCGGCCGACAGTAATCTGCTGTTGCCGAAAGGACATCAACTGATGCCATTCTTTTTCGGAACGTTGACGAAGTAGGTTCGCGGGCGCGTTTTGTATTCACTGTTGGCAACGCGTAGGGGTCGACCCGTTGTCTCGATGTAGTTTACGTGGAATCGTTCGACGTTTTTTCCGGTTCCATTCCAAGAATGATTTTGTATGACACGTCACCAGGCGGGCGGACACATGGGTCACGCCCCTACGAAGATCTGTTTCGATACCAGTGAAACCGTCTGCCCCGTGTTGATGTAGGGTGCGGCCCTATGTGGCCGCCCGCTGAGGTGGTGTGTTTGCGTGGAAACGTACGACTGCTTTCTCTGGCCCCATTCTTACCTGTATCACAAATAGAACCCCGACCAGGCGGGCAGCCACACAGGGCTGCCCCTACGATTTGGTTTCGCTAACCCAAAACAAATGCGAACGTTGCGTTTTGCTTATAAAGGCCAGTCGCGCAGAATGCGTTCGACTTCTTCGGCGTGTCCGCTTTCATCGCGGATCATGTCTTCGAGTTGAACGGCCATGCCTTTGTCGCCAAACGCTTCTGCTTCCTTGGCGCGGGTGGTGTAACCGGCGGTCGCTGCTTTCTCTGCTGCGAGAACGGCTTCCAGCATTTCCCGGTTGCTGTGTGCTTCAGCGACTTTCGCCGGAACGGTGGTTGGCTCGCCGCCTAAAGCCACAATTTTATTTGCCAGATATTGCGCGTGCAGTTGTTCGTCGGGCACTTCGGCGAGGAAAAACTGTGTCAGCTGTGGTCGGTAGGGGCCCGTGGCTTTGGCAGCATACGTCGTATATTGAATGATGGCGGAAAGTTCACTCGCCAGATCCTCATTCAGATGCGCAATCATTGTCTGCTTGTCCATGTTTCTCTCCTGTAAAATGAAAATGGGGCGGTCGGCCTGTGATCCGCGTTCCAGTTGATGTCGTAAGTACTTACTTACCTTTATAGATGAACATTCTACATTATCAACTGCAGAAAAAAGAGTAGCGGCTGAAAATAGGCTGAAATTTCATGGTAAGATCAATCATGAAGCGGCTGAAAAATCGGATCTCCCGGCAATCAGGCGTTCAATCCGACACTCGGCTGACATTTTCGGGGTTCTTTTTGTAGTGGTCATGGGCTATGATTGTATTTAGTACGCAGGGTTCGTTATTTTGAGAGCTTGCGTCGTTTCGGTTGTTTGCAAGTACCACTATTGAAGATTGGGAGAGTTGGGTGTCTGACTGGGTTGAACCTCTGGGAATGAGAATCCTCATTCGTAAAGACGAAAGTCGGCAGACGACGAAGGGGGGGATTGTCCTTCCCGACAAGGCGGAGATTCCGAATATCACCGGACGCATTGTGGAAATCAGCGTCCAGATCGCGCGGGATGAAGACTTTCCGATCAAGAAATACGATAAGGTGCTGTTCAATCCCAGCGAAGCCATTCCCGTAGATTTCGAGCCGGATAACGTGCTGTTCGTGGTGCCGATCGAAGATGTCGTAGCTGTCTTTCGTCGCGGTGATTCAAAAACCGATGAAGTGCGCTCCGCCGAAGAACGGGACTATGAAGATTCCGACGACTGGGAAGAATAACCGCTGCTGAGAATCAACGGATGGAGCTAACCGGTTTTGTTCGACACTTTGATTTCTTCCACCAGGCTCGTTCGTTGATATCCTGCGGGGATCGTATCCAGGTTTCGGTAGGCGATCAGTTCGGCGACGATACTCAGTGCAATTTCCGGCACGGTTTGCGAGCCGATGTCGAATCCGAGCGGCGCGTGGACTTTTGCGAGTGCCTCGCGTGGCGTACCGGTCCGCAGCAGATCTTCGAAGATCAGTTTCACTTTGCGTTTGCTGCCAATCATACCGATGTAACGCGCCGGCGTTTCTGCGAGATGCCCTAATGCTTCTTCGTCGTGATTATGTCCGCGGGTGACGATGATGATGAAGGTGTCCCGATTGACAGAAAAATCTGAGAGTGCCGAATCGAAATTTCCGACGATCAATTGTTTCGCGGCGGGAAAGCGTTCGGCATTGCAGTATTCCTGACGATCGTCAACGGCGATGATTTCAAATCCGACGTCGCTGGCCAGTTCTGCCACTTTCTGCCCGATATGACCACAGCCGACGATGACCAGCTGGCACGTCTGATGAAAGGTCAGATAGGCGATGCCCGCATTCACATAAGGTCGGGGGCGGTTCTGGATCGGCTTGAGGCCTTCCCATAATTGCGCCGGTGGTTCCTGCCTGCCGCGCCAGGCGACAATTTTCGAATTCGCATCGATCAGAAAGCGGTCGGTCTCACTCGCCCCCTCTGCTGTTTCGGGGTTGAGAACGATGGCTTCCGTGCAGCCCTGGTCACTCTCCAGCAGTTGCAGCATGGCATTGAAATACGGCAAGTCGTCTGCTGTTCTGACAGGGTCTACGAGCACCTTCATGCGACCGCCGCAAATCAAGCCGTCGTCCCAGCCGTAGTCGCTGTCGAGTTGGAAGGTCATGATTTCCGGCGTGTCGGCATCGATCAGTCTTAACGCGCGGCGTTTGACTTCGGCTTCCACGCAGCCCCCGCCCAGTGTGCCAACCTGCGAACCGTCGCGAAAGATCAGCATGGCGGCGCCCGGTTTCTGAGGCGTTGATCCGCGCGTTTCTACCAGACAGGTATAACAGACGGGCTGCTGCTGCCGGACGGCTTGTTCCAGTTTGAGTAATAGATCACGCATGGTTGGTTGCTTCAGTCAATATCAGAGAGCGTGTTCAGAAGGCTCCGGGCCGCCTGCAGCTCGCGCGTCAGTCCTTCGACCAGTTTCGGTTTCTGATCGCCGGGCAGTACTTCCCAGGTGTAGGTTTCCACTTCCAGATGCGGCGCGTAGTCGAGTTCTTTAACCGTTGCCAGGGCCTGTCTCAATTCCCGATGAGTCGTTCCCAATGGCCCCAGTGATTCTGCATTAATGGGCACATGAAAATGCACCCGCAGTCGTTCGGTGTCTTTTAATCGTGGATCAGGGTCCAGTAAAAAGTCGCGGGTTAAATCGACAATCCGATACAGATCGCCGGTTTTGAAGCAGCCAATCGTCTGATGCAGATAGCGGGGCTCGGCGTACTGTGCGAGCAGATTGCGGCCATCTTCATTTTCCCACGGATTGACGAGTTCAATGGCGTTCGAAATATGAATTTTATTAATCCGGATTTCCGCATGGGCGATCTGCCGGATCGAACCGGGAATATCTTCAAACTCGACGGCCTGATGACAGATATCGTAACAGGCCCCCAGATATTCTCTGACGGTTCCCAGCACCTGTTTTTTCGCGGCGCGTTCATACAGTCGTTCGAAAAATAGAATCAGCTCGTGTGTAAATTCGATAACGCAGAACGGCTCCGGTTCAATTGCCAGACGAATGGTTCTGCCGGTTTCAGCTTTCAGCTGTTTGAGAAAGATGGCCATTTCGATTAATTGTTCAACGCACGTCGCACTGAAATCAGACGCATGCTCAAATTGTTTGAATCCGAGAGGGACCGTGGAAATGCTGCCTTCCGTCTCTTCGGGCAACAGCGCCGACAACACCCGGGCGCACCCTTTGGTGTATTCGAGCCGTTCCGGTTCAGACCAGTCGGGCAGATACACGTTTTCCTTCACGCGGTCGCTGTGAAAATTTCCAAAGGGAAATGCATTTAACGTGTAGCAGGTCAGTCCCCGTTTGTGAATTTCTTCCGCAAAGCGCAAATGCCCTTCCGGCGCCGCCAGAATTTCCTGAATGACAGGTTCTGCCAACCAGAGGCCGGCGGCAAGCGGAGCGTCTAACTGTTGCTGGATCGGAATCGTAAACTCATCCAGTTTCTGCAGGACTTCCGCAACGGTCAAACCCGGATGCACGTTGGTGCAATAACTCAAAGGCAGTGAATTCAGCGTCATAAAACTTCCTCAGCGGGTCCTCATATAGGAAGGCAGCAGAGAACTCAGCGAAGTAAATGCTGTGGCAATTACTTCTATCATAACCGAGACAAACCTGCGGACTACCTGCGAAAAGAATTTATCAGGCGAGATTGCGGTCGTAGAATCAAAGATTCTCTCAAAGTCAACTTGTGTTAACCTGTAAGTTTAGCGACGATAACGGTTACGATCTTGCATGAAAACAGACAAAAACGGGTTTCTCCCAAACTCTGTGAGAAACTTTTTGTTATGCTGCGTGTTTAATACAGGCGGGTCATTTACCCCCGTAGAGGGAGTCTGAAGTCAGTCGTGGTTACAACGGAAATCTTGAATTCACCCTACTTGCGAGATCCGGACGTGCAATTGATGTTGCGCGCCAAGGGGGGCGATGAAGGTGCGTTCACTGAACTGGTTGCGACTTACCAGGACCGGATTGTCGGAATATTTTGCCATCTGCTGGGAAATCAGGAAGCAGCAGAAGATCTGGCCCAGGATGTCTTTTTGCGAATCTATCGTTCACGCGCGAATTATGAACCCAAGGCCAAATTTTCCACGTGGCTGTTTCGGATTGCCAATAATCTGGCCAGCAATTCGCGCAGGAACAAAGGACGCCGCAAAGAGGTGACGCTCAATCCCCAGGATTCCGGTCCGCTCAGTATCAGGCCGGAAGAGCAGTTGCTGATGGAAAAATCCGGGTTGATGCCAGCGCGTCAGGTTGGCCTGAAGGAGACTCAGGCCGTTGTGCGTCAGGCATTGGAAACACTGAATGAGCGGCAGCAGATGGCGGTGCTACTGCATAAATTTGAAGGCATGAGTTACGCAGATATCGGGACGGCGATGAAACTGTCCGAAGCGGCTGTGAAATCGTTATTGTCACGCGCCCGGGAAAATTTACGGGTTCAACTCGAAAAACATATTTACGGTTAAATCAAAACAGGAATTCTCAATAGAGTCCTCCGATGAACAAAGAGCTGAATGAACAGGAACTCGAAAAGCTGGTTGCTTATCTCGATGGCGAGGTGAGTGAGCAGGAAGCGATCGAGGTGGAACAGTCTCTCTCGACTGACGAGGAAACGCGTGCGCACGTCGATGCATTGGAACGGACCTGGGAGTTGCTGGATAAACTGCCGATTGCCAGAGCATCGACTGAATTCACCAATAATACACTCTCGACGATCAAAACCATTCAACTGGAAGCTGAAGCGGCCGAAGAACAGAACCGGTCCGGTTTTTCGTTAAGCAAAAAATCGCAGGCACAACTTCGCAGGGCTGCGATTTTCGGCGGCTGGATGCTCGGTCTGGCAGGCTCGATCTTTTTAGGATATCTGATGACCAATCAATGGCTGCCTGACGAGTCAGAACCATTGCTGAAAGAGTTTTCGTTTATCGAAAACCTTGACACTTACTCGGAAGTACAAAGTCTGGAATTTCTGGAAGAACTTCGGAAATCAGGAACATTCAATGAAACCGCGCAACAGCAAAGTCGATAAAGGGCGTCTTCAGGCAGCCTCGCAGACTCCGGATATCCGCTGGGGTTTGGTTTTGTTACGCGCTGCGGGGCTGGGGCTGGGCACGGTTCTCTGTGTCATGGTGTTACTGGGAGCCAGTGAGCCGGATGCAGGTCAGGAACAGGACAGCCGCAAAAAAATTGAAACCATGTCTCCTGCGGAGCGAGAACAGTTAAAACGCAATTACGAAAAGTTTCAACAACTCACGCCCGAGGAAAAACAGCGTTATCAGAAAATCCATGAAGCGACACTCCATCATCCGGAACTGAACCGGGTCATGCATTCTTACAACGAGTGGGTCAATACACTCTCTCCGTGGGAGCAGGAAGACTTGCGCAAAGCGGGAACTACGGAAGAGCGCATGGAGTTGATTCGCAAATTTCGTGCTCACGGTAATCGTTCGAACCGCCGTGGCGGCCGGACTGATTTTGAGATGTTAAGAATGATTGATATCAACCCCCGAGAGCCGCGCATGATGTTTATCTGGATTCAACCGCCACCGCCGGAGCTCTTTAACGAAGTCGTCGGCATGATCGAACACAGTTTGCCAGGTCCGGTGGATTACCCCAAACCAAAGAATCAGTTGTCTGATTTTGAACGTTCGCTGGCTGTTTTAAAAATGGCAGCTCCTTTGAGAAACCGCAAAGCACCTGACAAAGAAATGCGGACTGACTGGCCTCCTCCGGAAGTTGTGAAAAGCATTCAAAAGTTGCTGGCCGAAAAAAAATATTCGTTCCGCTATTCCGAAGAGCAGCGCAGCCCCAGACCAGTTCCCCGCGAAGTAGATCGGCAGAGGATGCAGGTCTCGTTCTTTTTAGCAAAAGGACTACTGGACCAGTTGATCAATTCTATCAAACAGGAACTGGAGCAATTCCATCCGACCGACGCGGAGCTGCAGAAGTTTTTTGAGACAGAATTAGATACCAAAACCAAAGATTACCTGATGAAATATCCGCCGGAAGAACTTCAGGAAAAACTGAAGTTGATGTACTTTCGGGAACATCTGCCGGAAAAGATCAGGAAAACGATTCGCAGTCGATCCGGCGAATTTAATCAACTGATCGGCGAGTTTGATCTGAAAGGGCCCGCTTTCGAAGGCTCGTTACGGCAAGGGGTCAGAGAACGCATGCAGGATGTGAAAGAACGTCGCCTCGATGGCCCCAAAGACCGTGGAGACCGGCCTCCCCGCGGCCGAAATCCGGGAGAGGGGCCTCCGCGCCAGTCCCGGGATCAGCCTGATGCTTGAAAATCAGGGCGAAATCCTGTCTCATAGATTCTGAAACAAGGTCAGAATCTCAAACCTCATCCGGGAATTTCTGCGCGTCCTGTAATGCGCAGAGATTCTGCGGCTGCGATTTTCTATTGAAACAGGAGCTACTCCATGTTGCGTTCACTTCTCTCTGCGAGCCTGATGACCGGGCTGATGATGTTGACCTCTCTGGAAATCAGTTCGAGTGAGGCCAAAGAACCGGCGCCGTTGAAAACGCTTGAGAAAGACCAGATCCCGAAAAGCATGCAGGGGCTGCCTTTGCTGTTTCACGAGAATTTTCAGTCAGGAAATTCAAAACACTGGGAACCGACCGACGACAAAGCCTGGAAAATGATCCAGCAGGGAGACAATCAGGTCTTCAGTCTGATCACGAAAAAGAGCAACTTCGAACCGCCGGTGCGCTCGCCTTATAACCGTGCGTTGCTGAAAAACATTTCTGTCAGCGATTTTATTTTCGATGTGAAATTACAATCGACGATTCCCGATTATGGGCATCGGTCCTTATGCCTGTTCTTCGGCTATCAGGATGATTCGCATTTTTATTATGTGCATTTCGGCAAAAAAATGGACGATCACGCCAACCAGATTTTCATTGTCAACGACAAACCCCGAACCAAGATTTCCACGAAAACCACGCCGGGCACGAACTGGGATGATGAATGGCATCACGCGCGCGTGGTCCGCGATACGGAATCGGGCTCGATCAAAATTTATTTTGATAACATGCAGGAACCGGTTATGACGGCAACGGACAAAACATTTTTATCGGGACGCGTGGGGATTGGCTCGTTTGATGATACCGGTAATTTTGATGAAATTCTGTTGTTCGGTAAAAAAGTCGAATAGAGAGACGCTCAGTCCTGTATGAACTCAACGCGTTGCCAAGGTCACCTGCGTTCCGTCCACAAAAGTGACACCGTGATTTCAGCAGCCATGTCGCGTTTATTGAGAGTGTCAAAAACATTTCGATGGCCCGCATCCCGGCAATGGTCAGGAGACGTTTGCCTTGATCCTGCGCAAGCTGAACTGGTCAAAACCGGGTAAAAAATGACCCCCGGAGACGGCAGTTCGGTATTCCCCAATAAAAATCGTTCGTTCACATGCGATTTTTATGATTAATGTGTATATTAGAATTGCGGGCTGTTATAAAAAAAAGACAGCACTCTCTACCGGAAAAATGTATTCATAAAGCCACTCGAATATGTTATTATGAACACCATATTAAGCCAGGTGATGGATAAGCCTTCATCATAACAGTTCTTATCTATTCCTAACGGATTATCAAAATGAGTAAAGCTGCCACGGATTCAGAGGAAGACGTTCCTAAGGAATCAACGCTGGAAACCGATATCAAAGCGCTGAAGGAAATCAGCGCCAATTTGAAAATGGACTACAACGGCAATATCGCCCAGGTCTCGTTTTCCGGTTCCAAGCTGGTCGACGGAGGCCTGGTTTATCTGGGGCGCCTGTCAAAGCTGCGGAAACTGGATCTGTCCGGTTCCAAAATCACGGATGATGGGATGGTCCATCTCAAGCCGTTGAAAAGTCTGCGTGAAATTTCACTGCACGGCATTCCGGTTTCAGATGCAGGTCTGGCGGAATTCAAAAAACTGACCAATCTGGAAGTCCTCAATCTTTCGCGCACCAAGGTCACGGATGCCGGTTTGAAGCACCTGAAAGGGTTGGACAACCTCAAAGAACTTTTTCTTACCGGGCTGGAAATCACAGATGAGGGGCTGGCGCATGTTGCCGACCTGAAGAGCCTGGAAACATTGGGTTTATCAGAGACCCAGATTACTGATGCCGCTCTGGCGCATGTCAAAGGCTTGAAAAAATTGCGCGTTCTTCTACTGCGTGATACCCATATTTCCGATGAAGGACTCAAGCATATTAAAGGTCTCACTCGCCTGCAGCGACTCTGGCTGCGAAATACTGCCGTCACAGACGATGGTATGAAGTACCTGATAAAGATGACCGATATGGAATGGCTGGAACTGAATGATACTCAGGTCACCAATAACGGCATCTCGGAAATCAAGGTGCTTGAGAATATGGTCGATATGAATCTGCGGAATACCCTTGTGAACGATAAGTGTATCCCGTCTCTCAAAAAGATGAAAAACCTGGGTACGCTTTACATCGACGGCACGGAACTCACCGAAGACGGAATTTCCAAACTCGAAAAAGCACTCCCTTACTGCCGGATCGAAAAATAGCCGCGCAATTCGAGTCATTTATTTTCAAGCGTAAGTCGATTCAGGGGGGATCGGCTGGTCTTCGCTGCCCATCTGGAACCCCAGTTCTTCGGGAATGACCGTCGGCTGATAACCCAGTATTCTCTGCGCTTTACTCAGATCCCAGCGACGCTGCGAACTTTCTCCCACGATGGTGATGACCTCGCAACCCGCGACCTCTGCGGTCAGTGATTTCTGATAGGCCTGCATCAGATCGGGGAACGGAACCCACTGCGGACGGAGAGGGTGTGTTTTCCAGAGCGGGTGTTCCAGATCAACGGGTTTGGGAATCCGCAGGCAGACGATTGACATACCAAACTCACGCGCATAATGCGCACACATCACTTCGCACAGTTGTTTCGTCAGTGCATACGAGCCGACAGGCAGCGGCGCGGCATCCGATTCGACCCACTGCGGCGCCTGATAACCGAGCACCGTCATCACCGTGCTGGTAAAGATGAACCGTTTCACGCCGGCCTCGTGAGCCGCCTGCAGCAGATTAAACGTCCCTTTCACGTTGACGTCGAACCGTTTTCCGTTCAGGTCATCCCCTTCCATCGGGCCTTCATCGGCCTGTTTCGCGAGGTGAATGACGGCGTCTATGTTCTGCATGGCAGCCCGCGTCTGTGTCGGGTCGGTGATATCCAGGGGAATAAAACGCGGGTCATTCTGGTCCGGGTGAATGTCTCCCAGAATCAGTTCGTCGTCGGTCTGCCAGTGACGCGCGAAATAACGGCCGACATAACCAGCGGCTCCTGTGATTAACACTCTCATAGTAGGGACTCACTTCGAGGGAGATGATTCTGGTATCGCGTTTCAGGTAAATGACTGCTGACAGACCCGCAGAATATTGCCGCCGATAATTTTCTGGATGTCAGCATCAGAGTATCCACGCTGAACCAGACCGACGGTATACAAAGGCCAGTTCGTCCAGGAAACACTGATCCGCATCTCCGGGGTTTCGACAAACGGATCGGCGGGCCACAAACTCCGCCAGGGAGTCCGCGACCTTGGTGCGCGGGGAACTTTTTTGCTCTCTAATGCACTATTGCGTGAGGTGTAAGAGACATCGGTGCCTATGGCCACATGATCGATGCCAAACTTTTTCACCACATAATCGATCTGGTCCAGTAATGCATTGATGTCGCCTGTACCGCCCAGATAACGGGGAATGCAGCAGATGCCGATCAAGCCACCGGTATCAACGATGGCCTTGATCACGTTGTCGGGTTTACTGCGAATATGGTGATGCAAGGTGGCGCAGGTGGAGTGACTGGCGACCACGGGCCGCGTCGAAACCTGCGCGGTTTCCAGACTGGTCTGCCAGCCGGAATGCGCCACGTCGGGGATGATTCCCAGCCGATTCATTTCGCCGACCACGGTTCGGCCGAAGTCGCTTAAACCCGCGTTCGCCGGTTCGGCACAGCCGTCGCCGAGCATATTGCGGCGGTTGTAAGTCATGTGCATCATGCGAATGCCCAACTGATAAAAGATCCGCATGTACTTCATTTCGTCGGTTGTGGTTTCCCACTGTTGCGTCAGCGGGACCCCGTTTCCCGTCAGATATAAACAGTGGCGGCCTTCTTTTTTCGCATCCAGAATATCAGCGGGAGTCACCGCCTTGGAAACAAAATCGGCGAGCATATCCGTCGTATAAGTAAACCGCGCCAGCCGTTTGAGCAGCCGCAGGGGGTCCTGCCCTTCCTCGCCGGCGTTCTGAAAAATACAGGTCACGCCGGCCGCATCGAAGGCTTCTTTGAATTCGCGATGCTCTGCCGGGTCGGTCACGCAGCGCGTCATGCCCATGTCTTCTCTTAAGTCCTGCAGTTCCTGAGGCGAGGCATCCTCTTTAATCGCTGCGGCCAACTTGTCTCCGTCAATGGCGGCCCGTGGTGCAAAACCGTAAGAGTCAAACACCAGCGAATCCGCATGCAGCTGCAGGCCGTGCTCCAGTTGCTTGGGCGTGGGTTTCAAAATGTCGAGCGCCACTTTTCGCGCGTGCAGAATCGTCTCGTTCTGAATCGGTTTTTGTTTTACCGGGGTGGCTGGTGGTGTTTCTTTCTCTTCCGCGGCCGACAAATGTGATGCAGCAGCCACTCCTAATCCGGTAGTGGCGACGCCCAGTGAAGTACCCAGAAACGAACGACGGTTGATGGAGTTGCTCATGATGAATTCCGTTGGTGGTGGGAGGTTGGTGTGTTGTGGCGAGCCTCTCACTCCTGCGGATAACAGTGGTGAGAGGGGGACGAATTCAGGAACGTCAGCTTCTTTTTAACCGCAGCCACATCCGCCACTCGAGCAGCCCGATGCGGCGGGTGCTTCATCGACGGGGTGAAATACAATTCGCCAGGCATAGTTGGCATTCAGCTCCTGCGCAAGAATTTCCAAAGCGGGCATCCGGCTTCCCAGATAATACAGCACGACCGTCTGCTGATCAAATAATTGTTCACAATCGATAATTTCTGTCGGCATGCCCCGTTCCTGAATCAGGGTCTGGCAGTCTTGAAACACGCGGGCTCTCACATCTTCCTGGCGGGCCAGCGTTTCCTGATCTGCTGGCGTGAATTCTCGCAGAATGGTGCCGGCAGACGAGACCGATGTTTCCTGCACACCGGCTGCGGCAAGAATTTCTCCGACCTCTTCGCCGCGGCTGGTTTTTAAAATCACGCGTTCGCGGTGCGCGTAAGTGGCGTCCTCATCTGCTTCGAAGTGATCGACCCAGCCCATCGCGCCATACCGCACCAGAAACGGATTGACGGGAATCTCCTCTTCTTCAATCGTGGATGCATCGAGCAGAAGCACGCCGTCTTCCAGTTTGACTTCGTAGCGGGTCAACGGAAATTCGGGAAAGTCATGGCATGCCCCGGTAGCCACGTCAAAAGTCCAGTCATGCAGCGGGCAGGTCACTTCCGTGCCACAGCCGTCCCCGTCGACCAGTGAGGCGCCCTGATGCGGACAGGAATCATGGATGGCGTAAAATTCTCCCGGCTGTTCATTGTCGGCGACATGGAACACGGCGATTTCAGTGCCTCTGATGGTATATGATTTACGGTTACCGGGAGAAATTTCGGAAGCGTCTCCCAGTGGAATCCAGTTTGTCATGATGCGTTGGTCCATAGTCAATTTCAGACACGGCCACTCTGGCTGTGGGTTCTATTTTATTATATGCTCAACAGGTAATCATACCGTTTTATCCTCAAACTTTCTTCCTGCAGAGAAAAAACCTTCATGGCTGTGCGACATATCTTACTGGACATGGACGGCGTCATCTCCGATTTTATGGGATCGATCCTCGAGTTACATGGACAAGGGCATCTGCTCGGGAACTGGCCCGAGGGAGAAGCCGATTACGCCGGCGTGCTGGGTTTAACCAAAGATGAGTTCTGGAAACCCGTTGACGCGGTGGGCGGCCGGTTCTGGAAAGAGTTTCCTCCGTATCCGTGGCTGGATGAGTTGATGACGCTGCTGAAAGCGACCGCTCCGTTTACCATCAGTACCTCGCCCAGCCGCAGTGCCGCCTGTGCTTCGGCCAAGGTCGAATGGCTCAGGCAGTATTTCCACGAACCGCATTTCATGGATTTCATGATCGGCACTCAAAAATATCTGCTGGCCAAACCGGATGTGGTGCTGATTGACGATCAGCACAAAAATATCGATCTGTTCCGCGAATACGGGGGCCAGGCGATTCTGTTTCCCCAGCTCTGGAATGCCAATTTTGCCATCACCGACAGAATCGGATACGTCAAATCAGAACTGGAACAGATGCTTTAAACGGCATGACTGCTGCCTCGAATGACCAAAGCAGTGGACAAAAGGTTGTTTTCTGGAATAAAGGGTAGTTTTTGCCACTCAGGAAAGGTATCCTAAGTGGTGTTTCATAAATAAAGTTATTAAACGGAAGTTGACGAATAGGAAATATAAGAGACAATATATATTAGCAGGCGACCATAAGACTTAGAGAGTCAGTGCTATCAGGGTTGCTTTTGTAATTTGAGCGTCTGCTGTTAGTGCCTACCTACATTCCTCATAGTACTGCTACCGCCAAGCCTCACAGCGTATCCTTCCTGTTGATTTTGGGATAGAACATCGAGATGAAGTCTCTACTCTATCAATGCCTCGGTTGTCTGATACTGCTTTCTGCATTTTCCGTGCAGGCAGCGGATGCGGTTCCAGCAGCATCGCCGCTTTCGGTTTATCCCGAAAAGGTGGAGTTGATTGGTAAACGTGCGCGGCAGCAGTTACTGGTTTCCGCTCACCAGAATAATCAACCCGTCGATCGCACGCGTGACGTGCAGTTTCAATCGGATCAGCCAGCCGTGATTCAGGTGAATGCGGCGGGAGTGATTCAGCCCGTTTCCAACGGTGCTGCCACCGTGACCGTGACGGATGGTGCGCAGATTGTCAAAGTCGCCGTCGAAGTGAAAGACTTTGAGAAACAGACTTTGATTGATTTCGAGCGCGACGTGCATCCGATGTTTTCCCGCTTTCACTGTAACGGCGGTTCGTGTCATGGAAAACAACGCGGCCAGGGCGGATTTCAATTATCGATGTTTGCCTTCGATCCCGAATTTGATTATGGCGCGCTGACCAAAGAATCGCGCGGACGACGTGCTTCTCCCCTGGCTCCGGATCAGAGCCTGGTTCTGCTGAAGGGAGCCGGTAAAGTTCCGCACGGCGGAGGCAAGAAGCTGCCTGAAAACAGTTCGTATTATGCACTGCTCGAACAATGGATCGCGGAAGGCGCCACACGCGCTGTGGCGGAAGCGCCGAAACTCGTAAAGATTTCAGCCGAACCGACCGAACGCATCATGCAGCCCAAAACGAAACAGCAGATGGTGGTGACTGCGCATTACAGCGATGGCAGCACACGGGACGTCACGGATCTTGCCGAATACATGTCGAGTGAAAGCGTGTATGTTTCCGCGGATGAAAATGGTCTGGTCACTGCAGGCTCACTGATGGGCGAAGCCTCTATCATGGCCCGCTTTATGGGAAACTTTGCTTCCCTGAATGTGACCGTTCCCTCGGATAACAGTGTGCCCGACAGCTATTATGCTGCTTTGCCGCGCAATAATTTCATTGACGGTCTGGTGTGGGACAAACTCAAAAAATACGGTCTCAAGCCTTCGGAAACAGTGGACGATGCAACCTATCTGCGGCGCGTGTCGATTGACATCATCGGTCGTACGCCGACCGTGGAAGAGGCTCGCGCGTTTCTGCAGGATCCCTCTCCCAACAAACGCGAACGTCTGGTGGACTATCTATTGGAACAACCGGAGTACGGCGATCACTGGGCCAATAAATGGGCGGATCTCTTGCGACCGAATCCTTATCATGTGGGCATCAAGACCGTTTTAAATTATGATGCCTGGATTCGGGAATCATTTCACCAGAATAAACCCCTCGATCAATTCACGCGTGAATTACTGACAGCCAAAGGCGGAACGTGGCACAACGGCGCGGTTACCATGTTCCGTGATCGTCGAAAACCCGAAGAACTCACAACAATTGTCAGCCAGCTGTTTTTAGGCATTCGTTTGAGCTGTGCCCAGTGTCATCACCACCCCTCGGAAATCTGGGGTCAGGATGATTTCTACAGCTTTTCCGCCTACTTCGCGAAGATTGGCCGCAAAGGGGTCGGGATCTCCGCACCCATCTCGGGATCGGAAGAAATGGTGTATACCGCGAATTCCGGAAGTGTGACGCATCCGCTGACGGGCGAAGTGCTGCCGCCCCGACCGTTATTCGGCGATGTTCCGGAAATTAAAGCCGATCAGGATCCGCGCGAGCTGCTGGCTGACTGGATTATTTCGCCACAGAATCATTTCTTTGCCGAAGTGAATGCGAATCGTGTCTGGTCTGAGTTGATGGGACGCGGCATTGTTGAACCGATTGATGATTTCCGGGAAAGTAATCCCCCCTCAAATGCACCGCTTGTCAAAGCGCTGGGGAAACATTTCCGGGATCAGAAATTTGATTTGAAACAATACATTAAGACAATAGTAACGTCGCACGTTTACAGTTTGAGCGCGATTCCCAATGAGACCAATGTGGGTGACACGCGGAATTACTCGCGATTTTATCGCCAGCGTTTACGTGCCGAGGTGCTCGTGGACAGTGTGAACGAATTCATCGGCGTTCCAGAAACATTTTCAGCGATGCCCCCCGATTCCACCGCGAAACAAATCTGGACGCATCGTGTCAGTTCCGTTTTCCTCGATTCCTTCGGGCGTCCCGACCCGAATCAGGATCCGCCTTGCGAACGGACCACCGATACCACCGTCGTGCAGGTGCTGCATATGATGAACTCACGCGATATGTATGCCCGCATTCAATCGGCAAAGGGCAACAGTGCCACCTGGGCAAAAAGTAAAATGACGCCTGACCAGATTGTAGAAGAAATTTATCTGGCTGCGTATTCACGATATCCGACCATTGATGAAAAGCGGCTGGGACGTTCCCTGTATGAAAAGGAAGGCGCCGATCGGCAGCAGGTCACTGAAGACCTGATGTGGGCCTTGCTGAATACTCCGGAATACCTGTTCAAGAATTAGAGTACCCTGCCCTGAAAATAACGGCTGTTTCACAACAAATGTCACAGGATCAGAAATTATGAACATTTCAAAAAATTGCAATGGAATGACCAGACGGAATTGCCTGCAGCTGGGTCTGGGTGCGATGACCGGCCTGGGAATGGTCGATCTGTTACGTTTGCGGGCACAGGCCAACGGGGCTCCT
The DNA here is from genome assembly GCF_937919775.1 of uncultured Gimesia sp. Taxonomy (GTDB): domain Bacteria; phylum Planctomycetota; class Planctomycetia; order Planctomycetales; family Planctomycetaceae; genus Gimesia. Next base: position 15,572 of record NZ_CALFPF010000429.1, on the reverse strand, counting down.
GCACCACAGCCGAAAGCCAAAGCCAAAAGCGTCATCCTGATCTGGATGGACGGCGGCCCGAGCCATTATGAAACGTTTGACCCCAAGCCCGATGCGCCGGTGGAAATTCGCGGCGAATTCAACCCGATTTCGACCAAAGTTCCCGGCGTTCAGTTCTCGCAGCACATGACCCGACTGGCTTCGATCTTCGACAAATATTCGGTGCTTCGTTCAATCCGTCATAACCAGGGCAACCACGGTGCCGGCAATCACTATATGATGACCGGTGCCCCGCCCCGTATTCCTGTGGGCTGCGGTGCCTTCGTCAGTTTTCATCCCAGCATGGGTTCGGTCGTCGCGCATCAGAAGCCGACGACGAACAACTTGCCCCCGTATTTCTCCATGCCCAGCATGTCCCGCTCCGGCGGACCTAACTTCCTGGGTGCCAAGTATGCTCCCTTTGTTGTTTCTGATAATCCTAATACGAAGGGTTTCAGTGTCCGCGATCTGGCGTTGCCCAGCGGCTTGACCGATGCCCGTTATCAGACCCGTCGCGATTTGCGGCAGCAGGTCGATCAACTCAAACGCATCAAAGACAAAGTTGCCGGCGATCCGGTGTTGAACCTGGATGAATACTACGAACAGGGCTATAGTCTGGTTGCTTCGACTGAAGCACAAAAGGCGTTTGAGATGGATCTCGAATCCGATAAGCTGCGTGATAAATATGGCCGCACCCCCTTTGGCCAGCGTGCTTTATTAGCCCGTCGACTTTCTGAAGCAGGCGTCCCTTTCATTACTTTGTACGAAGGGGGCTGGGATAATCACGGCGGTCTGTTCAAGTCATTCACTGACAGAATGCCTGCCTTTGAAAATACCATTGCGACTTTGATTGAAGATCTGGACGAACGCGGTTTGCTCGAGACCACCATGGTGCTGGCGCTGGGTGAGTTCGGACGCACACCGCAAATCAATCCGGGCGGCGGCCGCGATCACTGGTCGAACGCGATGTCCGTGCTGATGGCCGGTGGCGGGACTCCCGGCGGGCTGGCTCTCGGAGCAACCGACAAAGCCGGTTATTCTGCCGTCGAACGCGTGCTTTCCCCCGAAAACTTTGTCTCGACCATTTACACCAAAATGGGCATCGACCCCGACAAAGTCCTGTATACGCCGGAAGGACGTCCTTCGCATCTGGTCAGCGATCCGACTCCGATTCCCGAGTTATTCGTATAACTTTAGACCCTGACTGAGAATGATTTACCGATGTCATCTACCGCTCGGATTGTGCCCGTTGTTATCTCGATGTCGTTTGTTCTCAGTCTGCTCACGCAAACCGTAGCGGCCCCTCCCAGTGTGAATTATCTGACTCCCGCAGGCGGACAGGTTGGTCAGAAGGTCGAAGTGACCGTCGACAAAACTCTGGGAACGGCCCCCGTATCCGTCTGGATGTCGGGCCCCGGCTTGACCGTTGAGATTCCGGAAAAACCGGCGAAGGGCAAGGAAAAGCAGTTTTCGATTCAAATCGACGCGGCCGCGAAACCCGGCCTGTACTGGCTGCGGTTTCATAATGCGGAAGGGGCGTCGGAAATTCGTCCGTTCCTCGTCGGTACGCAGCCCGAACAAGCGGAGGCCGAACCGAATGATGATCTGTCACACGCACAAAAAAGTCAGCAGCCCAGCGTGACCATCAACGGCGTATTGTCCAAAGGTGGCGACGTCGACACGTATCAGGTGTCACTGAAAAAGGGAGAGACGCTGGTCGCTTCAATGATCGCCAACGAACAGATTGGCTCTCCGATGGACAGCGTACTACAGATTCTCAATCATCGCGGAACCGTGCTTTCGCAGATCGATGATACGCTCTGGTATGATCCGCGCATTGTGTTTACGGCTCTGGAAGAGGGAACCTACTACATCAGAACGTTCGCGTTCCCCGCCGATGCGAACAGCAGCATCGCCTATTCCGGCAGCGCTGCTTATATCTATCGCCTGACACTCACAACGGGCCCGTTTGTCGATCATAGTCTGCCGCTGGCGTTTCATACCGCGACGGCAAAACCGGTTGCGCTGGAAGGCTGGAATCTGCCTGACAATCTGAAAACGCTGCAGCCTGTTGCAGAGGGAAACCAAAACACCGCGTTACTCAGCCATCCCCAGTTGGCCAACTGGTTGACGCTTCCCGTCAGCCCGACGCCGGTCATTCTGGAATCAAACGAGAGCCAGCAGGAAAAAGGCCAGGCACTGACGGTTCCCACGACAGTCACCGGAAAAATTGCAGAGCCGGAAGAGATCGACGTGTATCACTTCCCCGCGAAGAAAGGGGAGAAGCTCTCGTTTCGTGTCGACTCGCATGCGTTGGGATATCCTCTGGACGCGCATCTGAAACTGTTAGATGCGACTGGCAAGTTGCTGAAAGAGATCGATGATCCTGTGCGGAATCACTTTGACGCGCGAATGGATTACGCGATCCCCGCAGATGGCGAATATCGTCTGCAGGTGACCGACCGTTTTCAGCATGGCGGTGCTCGCTATGTGTATCTGTTGTCGATCCTGCCCACCGAAGCCGACTTCGCGTTAACGACGCCGGAAGAACAGTACACGCTGACGACGGGGGGTAAACCGCTGGAAATCGAAGTCACCATTGATCGCCAGAGTCCGCGTTTCAGCGATGACATTGAAATCAGTCTGGTCGGCCTGCCGGTAGGAGTGACCTGTGCCCCGGTGGTTTCCAAAGTCAAAGAGAAGACCGAGAAATCGCTCAAACTGAAACTCGAAGCTAAGCCGGACGTCGTGTTTCAAGGCCCGCTGGTGATTCAAGGCGTGAGTGTCAAAGACAAAACAAAAACACACACCGCAACCGCCGTCATCAAAGGCATCAGCCCAAAACGCAACACCCCCCGCCCCAAACCGGATCTCGAACTGCCTTACCTATGGCTGACGATTAAGAAGAAGTAGGGTTGGAACAGTTCACAAAAAGTGAGCGGCACGGCGCCAGCCGCCGTTTCTGTGTTTGGGTTCCTGTATCAAAACCGGTGGCTAACGCCGTTCCGCTCACAGGAACAATGCTGCAGAAACAGTTCGAATTTGTTTTGGGGTAGCGAAACCAAATCGTAGGGGCGTGACCTATGTGTCCGCCCGCCTGGTTGTATTCAATGTTCTCTCGTATGTGGAGGGAATTGGTTGATCGCAACGATTTGAATGTCTATAAGCGAACCGCCGAAAGAGTCAATTTAATGTGGGTGTAGCCGGAGAAAAGCGGACGTATTTTTGAGGTACTCGTATAAAAGTGAGCGGTACGGCGCTAGCCGCCGTTTTTGTGTTGGGGTTCCTAAATCAAAAACGGTGGCTAGCGCCATTCCGCTCTGAAGTTGCCCAGGCAAGAAAACTGGTTCTTGTCTGAATAGGATCACTTCAGCGCTTTAATCATCTCCTGGGCTTTGGTTTCGAAGATCGCCTGCCATTCGGGGGCCAGCATGCAGTCGCTGTCTTCCTGGGCGCCGCCGACGTTTTTGAGCTGATCGGCGGTGGGGGCGTAGTAGTTATAACCGTTGGTGTAGCCGGCGACGAACGTGTTTTCGAACGGCGAATTTTTCTTGATGTTCAGGCCGATGTTGACCGTCAGTTCTGCGGGGAATGTAACCATGCGGAAGTCGCCGACTTTGATGCCGAACACTTCGACGTCGAGCGTCTTGCCGGCGGCCTGGTTGCGGGTCTGGTGTTTGTTGAGCAGTGCCAGGTTTGCTTTGTTGCGCGTCATCATTTCCATCTTGTAGACGTTGTTAATGTAGCGTTCCATGTTTGCACGGTTTTCTTCATCGAGCTTCATTAAGCCGTCGCGTCCCAGTTTCTGTTCCAGCATGTAACGGTGTGAATAGTAGGACGGATGGTCTTCGTAGAGCTTGTATTTCACGATCAACGGCAGAAATGTTTTCAGGTTCAGGCTGGTTCCCTGCAGGGAATTGAGCAGTTGTTCCTGTTCTTTCTTCAGAGATTCAATGCGGGTTTCATTGTTGGAACGGGGCACTGCCAGCGTTTCGTTCATGACTTTTAAGGAACCCGCGTCGCTGCATTTGATATTTTTGATTGCCTTCAGCGTGCTCAATCCGAGCAGATTACCCAGCGTCTCGGCGTCGCGGGGATTGTCGACGTCCTTGTATTGGGCCGGGTTGATATCGCCGCCACAACCCTGCACGAACAGGGCAATCGCGCCGTCGCTCAGATTATCTTCGATGACTTGCGACGCGAAGCCGCTCATGTCGGCGGTGTTACCTTTGTTGGGCACACCCTGAATGGGATGGCAGGCGAAGTTGTAGACGACGGCCAGCGTTTCGCCGTTCTTTTTGTCGAGTTTCAGAATGCCGATCTCGGGGTCGATGGGGCCGATGCCTGCGACTTCTTCATCGGGAGGTAGCGAATAGGCATGACGCACGTCGGCTTCTTTGCCGTTTTTGAGGAACAGCCGGCGATTCTCCATCACGCGATCTTCGTGCCCGGTGCCGACACCGACATTCACGGGGACCAGGTTTTTCGCCGCCTCTTTAATCGCCTGCACGGTCCGCTGTTCCACGTCTTTACACACGATACCATGGCAGTGACTGGCGTTGACCATGATGTTTTCCGGTTTGATCTTGAGATCTTTTTCGATCTGATCGCGAACGTTGCCCAGGTATTCATTGGTGATGGAGCCAATCTCTCCGATGGCAACCGCATCCACGGTGACGATGACGGCGGTCGTATCGCCCTCTTTGATCACCAGGGCTTTCACAAACAGCGGATCATTCACGAGCGGCACATCGCGGTTGGTAATATCCACCTTGGCGGCACCTGCCAGGAGTTCGCCTGCGGAGGCAATCGCCGGCGTGAATAATACTCCGGCGAGTGTGATCAGGAGCATCGAACAGCTCAGTTTGATCGCGGTGCGGGGATGGTTGGGGAGCGCATGTGAAAGGGAGCAGCAATTCATGGTGACATCGTTTCTGAAACTGGTTGTGATGATCTGAAAAAAGACGACTGTCGGATGCAAAAAACGTATCAAAGTGATCCTCTAGTTTAACGGTGCCATTGATGTTCAAGCACCTGTTCTTTCAGGAATATTTCGAATTAAAATAAATCTTCCGGAGCCTCTGCCTCGTGAACACTACTTCAAATCAAAATCGTATTTGCCTTCCCCTTCTTTCACGTCGGCGGTGAGGCCGCTGCTTGATTCGCCACGATACTTTGCCGGCAGACTGCTCAGGCCGCTCTGCTGCTGGGCATTGGCGGGAGAGAAATCGAGGGGAGGCGTGATAAACACGGTATATTCGCCGACGGGAATCATACCGTCGAGTGTATAAGAACCATCTTCTTTCAAATCGCCTCCCGCACCGATTCCGGTTTTACTGGAATTAAAATTGATGCGGCAGTCAGTGAGAGGCTTGTCTGCGAGATTGATGGTGCCGGAAACGGCGCCCATCGGTTTTGTATCGGCCTGACTGCCGCCACAGCCGACGAAAATGCTGATTGCGCATACGATCAGAAAACAGAAACCGGCACCACGAACTCCGGCGAAAGCAGATTTTAAACAGGGGCTCACGGGCAACATGCAGTATTCTCCTGGTGGTCTTATCGTTGGGTATAAACACGATCGTCGAGTGGGAACATGGATACGGTAAATAGCCGCCCGTATCCGCTCCACCAATTTAAAAATGTTCAATCAGAACTCGCCGACAACCAGTCCGTCATTCAAGGTACCTAACGAGAGCAAGGTGGTGAAGTTGAGGTTATCCGAGATGAATCGTACGGCTCCATCACCCAGCAGCACATGAACTCCACCGACATGGTATGACGTCAGGGGGCCGTTATTATATCCCGCGCCCGTATAAGCGGGTGCGGTTTTGGGATTGGAAGTGTAACGGATCGTAACGACTCCCCCCCCTCCGTAACCATCACCGCCGGAGGTACCCGGAAATCTCATACCCGACCAGCCGCCAGAAAGATTCTTACGGCGGTCGTCTCCGGCAATGGAGCCGGAGTCTTCTCCTACGATGATCGTGTTTGAGGTGCCGTCAGTGCAGTCTCTCATCCGTATGGTTTTACCAATTTGCAGCATGCCATTCTGGCCCATCGTTCCGTAATAGGTATTTACCGCGGCGTTGGGGTTGCTGGCTGCATTGAAAGGAGCAATGGTATCGCTGAATGCCCCCCCGATGCCGACATAGTCCATGGTCATCCCCACTTGTGAGTCCTTCGGGGTGGGATGTCTGCCTCCGACCGTTCCCACATAAAAAGGGTCCAGAGGGCTGGAAGGGCATTTATACACATTGACGTATGCTTTATCCAACGCTTCATTGGATCCCGCTCCCGTTCCATATCCACCACCGCCCGTCCAGTTGTTTGTGGTATTATAACCGCGGCCATTAGCAGGAGTCTGCGTCAGCTGATTGTAAAGAGGAGCCTGATCGATGTACGGCAGGATGGAAGACCGCCAGTTTGCCTGCCACATGTTGTACTGAGAACCAATCGGAAATGTGGTAAACGCATCGTGATAGTTGTGAAATGCCAGACCGATTTGTTTCAGGTTATTTTTACACGCGCTGCGGCGGGCCGCCTCTCGTGCCTGTTGCACAGCGGGCAGCAGTAAGGCAATCAGGATCGCAATGATGGCGATGACCACCAGCAGTTCGATTAATGTAAATGCTTTTCGTTTCACGTGACCTCATCCTTTTCTAAAATTAAGAAAGCAATGATTTGATTTAAAAAAATGAACTTTCACGTTATAGCGGAGCGCAGAACTGGAAAACGTGTTTCGTGGTGAGCCATGAACCTGCTTTTCGTTTGTTACCGTTCTAAGCAGGTCAAAGTCTCGAAAGGAACATTTTCGGATGTTCCATTTGCAGGAATCAGGCGGAATCAGAAATCATCATTTACCGGAATTGAGTCGCTGAAAAATCCAGTCTACGAAGTTCTAATCTACAGAGAGTTTCAGAGATAAAAATGTCTTATCAGACCTAAAGTTTTCACTATCGGACATTCCCCATGCGAAGAGGATGCAGGAGTCTATAATCTTGGGAAAGTGGGTTTTCGATTGTTCAAAAAGCGGTTTAAAATGCGTTCGCTGTATCTGTCTGCTCAAAGATGTTTATAATGAGAACGTGGTGATTCGCTCGATCCCACGGTAGTGTTTTCGTTGAATTGGCGGCTGTTTTCGATTCAGTGAAGACCCTGGCGAAAAGCGTTCGTAAAAGTGAAAATCAGACTTTCGAAATCGGGCAAATATGCGTCATAAAACTACAGTCCAGGCACCAGAAACATCGAGACAGCTCATCCAGCGCGAGATCGATGTCGAAGCAGATAAAACCGACCTGTCTTATTATCTTCCCTCCATACGCCCCCAGAGAATGGCTTCACTCAAACAAAGCTGGAGTTACCTCGCGTATTATCATCCAACGCCGGGTCCGTTTGCCCGATTTACTTCCGGCCATTTTCCGCCGAAAACGACGACGCAGAAACACAATCACTCGGTCATCGCCATGCACGGCAGTCTGCAGGGACCGCTGACACTGTTGACACCCGAGGGAGGTTATGAGCTGGATTCCGGCGATTTTTGCATGATCGGCCCGGGCGTCGATCATCACTGGTTTAACGAGGGGCCGCATACGGCGTCGACCATTGCATTCCTGATCGATCTGGAGCGCCTCGGCGAGTGGCCGGAACAGTCGGGGGTTGCTGAGGCCTGCCGTGAGCTGGAGACGCTTGTCAAAGGGGTCGAGTGTGTGAAGACTGCGGGAAATCCGGATCTGCAGCACGCATTCTGGAGAATGGCTGACCAGTTGATCGCGGAACATCCCCATCGCATGGTCGATATCACCAGTCGCCTGCTGTTGTTTCTGTCTTTGATCCTCAATCATTTTGCGCCCACCGTCAGCGGCAAAATTCAGGACGACGTCGCGCAACGCATTCGACGCCTGCTGATCAACCGTGTGAATGACCGCTTGACGATTCCCGAAGTCGCGCGTGAAGTTCACGTGAGTCCCACGCTTGCCAAAACCGCATTTCGCAAAACCTATGGCTGTGGCATCATGGCTTATTTCAACGAGATCAAAATCTGGCAGGCCAAACGCATGTTGAGTGATCCCACACTGACGGTCGATCAGGTGAGCCGCAAGCTGGGCTTTTCATCCCCCGCCTATTTTACGCGAGCCTTTCGCAAACTTTCCGGAGAAACCCCCAGCAGCTTTCGGAGTAAGCGGTTTCCTTCCGAGTAAATCTGCAGCGGCCCGTGACGCGCTGTTTTTTTCATTATACTCCGTTTATGGCGCGACCGTCTGCGCGAAGATCTGTCTGGCGAATTGATCGTAGGCGGCGGTCAGTGTGCCCCGGGCTTCGGAGAGCAGGTCGTTATGGGTGCCCTGCTCCACCGACACCATCTGTTTGGGAATGCCTGTCGCTGAAGCGGGTGAAGCGGCGTCGAATAATTTTTTCCCCAACGCATAGGGGACGATCTGATCTTCGGTTCCGTGAATCACTAACACAGGACAAACGACATTCGGAATCACGGTCTGGCTGGGATACTGATCCCAGAGTAACCAGGAGACGGGGACCCAGGGATAATGAAACGAGGCGGCATCGACCATCGAACTGAAAGTAGAACGCAGCACCAGCCCCGCGGGCGGCGTTTTCTGTTGACAGAGTTCGCTGGCGAGTAATGTCGCCACGCCACCTCCCAGCGATTCACCCATCAGAATGATGCGATCCGGATCAATTTTGCGATCGCGGACGGCGTACTTCCAGAACGCACGGGCGTCGTTGAGCAATCCGGTCTGACTGGGGCTGCCCGGATTTTCGGCGTAGCCGCGATAGTCGAACGCGAACACATGCAGACCGAGACTGGCCAGCAGCCGACAGGTTTCGATGCGGTGCAGACGGTTTCCGCCGTTACCGTGGAGCAGGATCACGACCGGCCGTCCTTTCGCCAGTTCCGCGTCGCAGCCTGCGCGATCATTGCAGGCGACTTGCCCTGCCAGAAAATGCCAGCCTTTCAGATCGAGACCATCTTCCGTTTTGGTGGAAATCTCATGTATCGCACCGAAGGGAGCATTGGCCTGATCGACGGATAAAGAGGTGACCCGCGTGGGTTGATAGATGAGCCAGCGTTGTACAAGCATCAACAGCATCAGCAGCAGTGCATAAAATGCGCACACCCGCCAGAGATAATAAACGAGCATTTGTTTTCCGGTGAGTGGTTTGTCAAATATCCCGCGTGGTAAAGGGACCAGCCACGGTAGCCAACGTTTCCAAGCTGATTGTGATTTCGTATTCATGCGTCATCGAGATGGATCAAACAATGTGATAAGTGCTTACTTCCCTTCTATTCTATACAAGCGATTTACAAATGCCAGAGGTGATGTCGCTCTCTCCGTCGTTGCACCGGCAGCCCTGACTGCTCTGATTGTTCCGCTTTTCGTTTGAAACCATTAAAATCGATCCTCAAATTATCCCTTCTCTTAAATGTCAGAGGATCAGCATGCGGAATCATCGGTGGAATTCAGAAAGGCTGCCTGCACGGCTTGTGATCGTGATTCTGTTTTGTGCGGCAGGATCACTTTTGGCTCGACTGCAGGCGGAAGAAGCTCCCACGTTTTATGACCCGGTCGAACAACAGATTGAGGGCTGGACGGTAGCCGTCGATCCGTTACTGCTCGCTCCAGAACGCGCCGAGGCGGGCAGGAAGGCGTTAACCGCATTGGCGAACCATTTGCAGCGGGTCAAATACATTCTGCCGGAAGAACGAATTGCGCAGTTGCAGAAAATGCGAATCTGGATCGAGCTGAAGAATCCGAAGCTGAAGAATATGCAATACCATCCCGACAAAGGCTGGTTGATTGCCCACGGGCACGATCCACGTCTCGCGAAACACGTGCATATTCCGATTGCCGGGCAACTGCTGGAGCAGAAAATGTGGGCCAAGCATCCGTATGTCGTCCTGCACGAACTGGCGCACGCCTATCACGACCAGGTGTTGAGTTTCGATCAGGCCGACATTGTGGCGACATTTAATGCCGCCAAAGAGAAAGGCATCTACGAAAGTGTGCTGTTGCATACGGGCAAAAAAGTACGGCACTACGGTTTAAATAACCACAAAGAATATTTTGCGGAATCGACCGAGGCCTATCTGGGCGTGAACGATTTCTACCCGTTTGTACGAGCGGAACTCGAAGCACACGATCCGACAATGTATGCGCTGATGATCAAAATCTGGGGCCCGGTTCCGTGAGTAGGACTGCGACCGACGTTTGACATCATTTCATGCGAATCGTCACCGGTTCGTGATAAAAACTGGTCAATCATCCTTAATCTTCTTATCTTCCAGTGTCCGCTCCAGCAGCAGGTCGTAAACCGGTTTACTGCCGAGTGACTGGGCGACGATGCTGGCGGTCATGCAGGTGACAATCATCGCCGGCAGCAATTCGAAGCTCGCGGTCATCTCCGCTACCAGTACGATGCCCGTCATCGGTGCCCGCACCGTCGCTGCGAACAGAGCCCCCATAGCGGCGATGGCAAACGCGCCGGCATGCATGTCGACGTGGGGCACCGCCGCTTGTGCCGCATAGCCGAAGCTCATGCCGATCAATGCGCCCAGCGCCAGCATCGGGGCGAAGATGCCGCCGGGAACACCCATTGAATAACTCAAAAATGTCATGGCGGCGCGAACAACGAGCAGGGCCAGCAGCACACCAAACAGAGGAGCCCCGGAAAATAACTCTGCGACCAGTTTCTCACCACCGCCCACGAAAGCGGGTGCGACCATCATCAGTGCTCCCACCACAGCGCCGACGGATGTGGCAATGATCAACATCGTACGTCGACTCAAACGATCAGATAAACGCAGGCATTTCAATAACGTCGTATTGAAGCCGGCGCCCAGCACGCCGATCAGCGCCCCCAGCAGCAGATTAAACGGAAAGAAGAACAGGATCTCTTCCGGCGGAGGCAACGTCGGCAGCCAGGTCTGGAGCTGGACCGGCAGTTGAGGCAGTGTGCCGAACACCTGGTCGCTCACCAGATTCGCCGTGATACTGGCGAGAATCACCGCATGCAGTGAGACAAAGTTGTATTGGAACCGGTGGCGCATTTCCTCAATCATGAAGAGAATCGCTCCCAGTGGCGCGCTGAACGCAACGCTCAACCCTGCGGTGGCACCAGCGGCCAGCAGCGTGTTGATGGTATGGGTATTGCCCTTTGCTTTCTCGCCCACGATCTGGCCGATGCAGCCGCCTAAGTGGATCGTCGGGCCTTCTCGCCCCAGCACCAGGCCCGCCCCCATCGACAGCACACCGCCGAAAAATTTGACGGGCAGCACGCTTTTCCAGCGAACCGGCCTGAGTCCTGACATCGCGCCTTCGATTTCCTGAATGCCGCTCCCCGCTGTTTCGGGTGCGAATCGACGCACCAGTGTAGCCGAGGCTGCGACCATTGCGCCTCCCATCAGTGCGGCGATGAGGGTCGCCATGATTTCATGACCAGCGAACATTGTGGCAATGACGGCATACAGGTCAATCGCGCGATCCACACTATAGTGAAACGCCGATCCCACCGTTCCCACGCCCAGACCAATGATCAACGCCAGCAGATAAACCCGCATCGCTGATTTCAGTTCCAATCGCCGGTTCAACTCTGCTTCATGCATGTCCGTATCCATGTTCTGGTATCAATGAATTTCGTGTACCGCCTTGTTCACCGTCGGGAAAGATAACAGGTGTCGGGCTCGAATGGTAGCTTTTCCCGCGGCTCTTTAATAGATCCATTCAACGGGAATCCCGACCCAGATGACGAGATAGCCGATCGCAAGCAAATAGCAAAGGCAAGCACCAGCGATCATTCCCCCAAGAGGGTGTTTCAATAAAAAACCGAGGGCCGCAATCGATAAGCCGGCGATGATCCCGAGCCAAAAAGCTATTCGTATGTGGCTGAAAGCGAGATTCAGATCATGCATACTGAGATAGAGATGCCGCATCTCGACCACAATCAGAAAGACAATGCACAATGCCGCCATTGTGGTCAATTTCATTGGTTGTCGGGGCATATGAGTCAAGCAGAATGAATGGAACAAACTTAAACCAGCTCTCGCATCGGCTGAGTCGGGTCGACCAGATACGTCGGTCGTCCTGACAGATCCGTCACCGTTGTGGTGTTCACATCGATCCCCAGGTTGTGATACAGCGTGGCAAACACCTCGTTGAAACCGACCGGACGATCCTCGACATGTTCGGCGAAACGGTTCGTGGAACCAATCACCTGACCGGTGCGCATTCCGCCCCCGGCCAGCATGGCGCAGGAAACCTTCGGCCAATGATCCCGACCGACCGTGGGGCTGATCCGCGGCGTACGCCCGAATTCTCCCCAGACGACCACAGAAACGTCTTTTTCCATCCCCCGGTTCTGCAGGTCCTCCATCAGCGCGGTCAATCCCTGGTCGAGCATCGGAAAATGTTCTTCTTCATGCTCGAAGATGGTGCCGTGCGGCTTGCCGTGCCAGTCCCAGCGACCGTAAGCCAGCGTGACGCAACGCACACCCACTTCGACCAGACGGCGGGCCATGAGAAAATAATCGTTCAATAAAGGTCCCGCGTCGCCGTAACCGGCCGGCTTGTTCGAGCCGCGGCCATAACGATCGCGCAACTTCGGATCTTCCTGAGACAAGTCCAGAGCCTGAGCCAGCCTGCTCGAAGTCAGAATACCAAACGCCTGTTTCGTGTAGGCATCGATCCCCTGCATATCCTCGACTACTTCTGCTTGTCGCCGCATATTATCGAGCGAGGCCAACAGCGTTTTGCGATCATCCAGTCGCGCCGCGTTGACACTGTTGAGGATCATGTCCGCTTTGCCTTCCGCGCTCGGCTTGAAGGCGGAATGGGCGACTCCCAGAAAACCAGGCTGCCCCACGTCCGCCCAGGGGGCGTTGCCCATCTTCGGCGATAACCCGATGAAGGGAGGCACCGCCGGATCAGTCCCACCCTGCAGCTTTGACAATGTCGACCCCAGCGAAGGCCAGCCTCCCTGCGGTTGACGGCTGGACCGTCTACCCGTCATACACTGGAACGAAGCATGTCGCCCTTCGGAACCGACCATCGAACGAATAAAAGCAAACTTGTCGGCCATCCTGGACAGCCGCGGCATCAATTCGCAAATTTCGATGCCGGGAACGTTGGTTGCGATCGGCTCACGCGGACCACGAATTTCAGATGGAGCATCCGGTTTGAGATCAAACCAATCCTGGTGCGGCGGGCCACCCGACAGAAAAATCATGATCACCGCTTTATGAGAGTCCCGTTTGCCGGAGAGATCCTGCGCCCGCAAAATTTGTGGCAGTGACAGCCCGCCCATGGCCAACGAACCAATCTGCAGGAAATTCCGTCGCGAGATCCCGTCGCAAAAACGATGCTGTTTGCCACTCGCAATGGTCAACATAGAGCTAGCTTCCTGGAGGCAGGTCGTTCTGAGAAAATGTGATATCAACCAGCGTCTCTTTAAGTTGTCATGATAAAAGGGATTATCGGAAACATCAACACATTTTGATGAGTGAATTGAAAAAGGCATGCCCCCGTTCAAGGGGAACCGTCTGCTTCACGAAAAAGAGAATGGAGCTATTTATTGTAGAGATAACGACTTGCGCTGCGCTATTCACGGGAAATGCGAAAAGAAATGAGCGGAATGGCGCTAGCCACCGGTGTGAGATTCGGCATCAATGCTCTTTAATGGCGGCTGGCGCCATGCCGCTCACTTGACGTTGAAACGAAAAGAAACTCACCCTTTCCGCAGTTCGCTGAACGCGGTCTGCATCGCGTGCTGCAGCATCAGGCCGTCGTTGGCATACACGACCAGTCGGGCGCCCTGGCGGATTGTGCGGACGGCCTGTTTCGTGGTGCCGAACCAGCAGCCGGCGGCGACGTGTTGCTGATTGGCCGTGTCGATCACACGTTGAATGGCGGCGATCAGATCCGGATGATCGTACTCGCCGGGAATGCCCATGTTGGCCGTTAGATCGCCGGGGCCGACGAAGACCGCATTCACGCCGGGAATCGAACAGATCTTCTCCAGGTTCTCGATGCCGGGCACCGATTCGATCATCGGAATGAACAGTGTGTTCTCGTTCTTTTTCTCGATGTAGTCGGCCGTCTTTTGATTCACAAATTTGCCCGTCTTGAGCACCTTGTCCAGCACGATGCCTTTCAGCGGTCGATAAACGGCGGCGGCCGCCAGTTCCTGTGCCTGTTCGTATTCTTCGACATACGGCACCACCACGCCATCAAAGGTATCACAGACGCGGGCCACATCAGCGGCGTCGCGGCTGTGCGTGCGGGCGAGGCAGACGATGCCTTTGGAATTCAGCGCATACCGCAGCGGCAGGAACTCGGCGAGATCGAGGGTGGTATGTTCGGGCGTGACAATCACAAAATCGAGCGAGTTCTTCGGAATCGATTCCACCATCGCCGGCACGACAGAATATTGAAACAGCGATCCATACACGGTTTCGCCTTTGAGCAGTTTGTCTTTCAACTTCTTCACCAGCATAGCCGCCTCACTTCAACAACAGAGAACAGGAAGGAATTCGCCAAAGACGCTCACTCCATAATGCCGGGTGGGGGTTCGGATGTAAAGAAAAAGGGGTCAAATTGGGGGAAAGGCGATGTGTATATTGAACAGTCAGAAGAACGCTATATCAGCTGAAGTATTGCCGCTCTCGGGCCTCAGTCTAGCTCACCGAAACAAGACGGAATCGATGTCCTCACCTGATCTAGCCATTTTTGCCGGGCTTTTATCATTTCTACAGATTGTTCCGGCTCATCATTTATAACTCCCGTACTTTCTGCATACCAAATAGCGGCTATCAAATTTGTATCTTCTGGTTTCAAAGGTTCGATCACCTGAATCCCTGCAACCGCTCTCTCTAATACCTGATTTGCAGTTTCTAACAAATCGTTCCGATAATCAATTTCATCAGCCAATGGGTGTTTCCAGAATCGCAACATAAGCTCTACGAGAACTTCCGATTCAAATAAACCAGCTAAATTCAGGCATCGTCGAGCTATTGATTCTTCGCTCATGTCGCAGCAAGTTCCAAAAAATTCATACGCGGTTGATTTCGCCCGATCAGATATGACTGTAGACCTCTTCGGTCAAGCTGATCTACGTTTTTTTGTAAGTATATTTCCAGAAACCATTCGCCAGTATTCGGTACAAATTGATTAAATGCTGTTTGTGCAGACATTGTACGCGTTGCTCTGTCCATCAGATTAAAAGTCTCGCCAATGTATAAAGGTAAAGAGTCATTGGAACCACTTTTTAATAGGTATACTGCAGGTGATTTCGGAATATTTTTATATCCGTTTTCATCCAACTCAAATCGTGTTGATTTTCCATTAAATGAAAGATATTTTTCTGATGAGGCACGCCAACTATGAGCTTGCTTTCTTATTCTCAATGCAGCCCATCGATAATCGAATGATTTAAATCCAGGGGCCATGCTTCTCGCAAAATCATCGAAACGAGATGCAGCATATGGGTCACAGAGAACATGATCCAGACTTGAATATCCCATATCCATCATGCGACGTAAT
>NZ_CALFPF010000428.1 GCF_937919775.1 uncultured Gimesia sp. | reverse complement strand
ATCGGATACCGTTAACGGCGGATACGCCACACACGATTACAGAGCCGGAGGCCTTGAAGACGGAATGCGAGCGGATTCGCAGTCGAGGATACTCGACCGATTATGCGGAAGCCGATGAAGGTATTCACTGCGTCGCGGCACCCATTCTGGGGCCCAATGAGAATTTGCTCGCCGTCGTCTGGGTTTCGGCTCCGTCAAAACGTATGCCTAAGAGTATGTTTGCCAGTATCGGAAAACAGGTCCTGCAGTGTGCAGACGAGATTGCCGGGAGGCTGAGCCGATGAAAGCGATGTACATGTGGCGAACTCTATTGGGATGGCTGTTACTGATCGGCCCTGCATTCGCCGACGATAACGCATTTTTTCTTGAATCCGTCGAGCCGATTCTGAATCAACATTGTTATGAATGCCATTCCCATACCGCCGGTGTGATGGAGGGGGATCTGACGCTGGACTGGCAGAGCGGCTGGAAAACCGGCGGCAGTCGCGGTACTGCGATAGTGCCGGGCGATCCCGAAAAGAGTCTGTTAGTGAAAGCGGTGCGGCACAGTGATCCTGAGTTGAAAATGCCCGAGAAAAAACTCTCCGATCAGCAGATTGCGATTCTCGCACAGTGGGTCAAAAATGGCGCACACGATCCTCGCATCACTAAACCCGCGTCTGAGCCAATCGCGGACACCGACTGGTGGTCGTTAAAACCACTGGTGCGTCCCACAGTACCCGGCGATGGCACCGGAAATCCTATTGATGCATTCATTCACGCGCGCCTGCAACAGGAAGGATTAGCACCATCGCCGGAAGCGGATCGTCGCACCTTGATCCGTCGGCTCACGTTTGATTTGCACGGGCTGCAACCGACCGTCGAAGAGACCAAGGCCTTCATGGCAGACACAAGTCCCACTGCTTATGAAAGTCTCGTGGATCGACTGCTGGCATCGCCGCGCTATGGCGAACGCTGGGCTCGGCACTGGCTCGATACCGTACATTATGCTGACTCGCATGGGTTCGAGCACGACGTCTTTCGGCCGCACGCCTGGCGCTACCGCGATTATGTGATCGATCGATTCAACCGTGATACGCCGTGGCCGCAATTTATCAGGGAACAATTGGCAGCGGATTATTTTTATCCCAAGTCGACCGATTTGACCGTCGCGCTGGGGTTTCTCGGCGCGGGGCCATACGACCAGAGTGCCGCCGCTACGGCTCCCAAGTCGTTTGAATATCTTGACCGGGATGATCTGGTGACGCAGACAATGGGCGCTTTTGCCAGCACGACCGCGAATTGTGCCCGCTGTCATACGCATAAGTTTGATCCGATCACGCAAGCCGATTACTTCGCACTGCAGGCGGTATTCGCCGGGATAGGAAAGGGGGATCTTTCTTTTGACATGGATCAATCGGTCGCGACCCAGCGTGACCACTGGAAAACCATCCAGGCAGCGGCTCAGCAAAAAAACTCGAAGATCCTGTTGACACCAGAGAATCTGAAACTGGTCGCGGAATGGGAACAGTCCCGCGGTCCAATACCGCATTGGGTGCCTCTGCAGGCGGACGTTTTCCTGTCGACGAACGGAGCGGACCTGAAACGTCAGCCCGATGGCTCGATTCTCTCTACGGGACCGCCTCCTGATCAGGAAACGATTGTAGTAACAGCGGGGACTTCACTCTCAACTCTCACTGCAGTGCGACTGGATCTGTTGACGGACGACTCACTGCCTCACAAGGGGGCAGGGCGGGCGCACAACGGGAATCTGCATCTGACCGAGTTTGAATTGCGTGCCTTTACCGCCGATGCAGCGGAAGGGCAGGTCATTCCGATTCGTCAGGCGACGGCCGATTTTAATCAGGCAGGCTGGACCATTCAGCACGCCATTGATGGAAATCCGAAAACAGCCTGGGGCATTTATCCGAAAGTCGGCATCGGGCATCATGCGGTCTTCGAACTGGAAAGCCCGCTGATCATTGAACCTGGAACGCGGCTGGTTGTCACACTGAAACAACTGCATGGGGGAGCGCACATTATTGGGCGTTTCAAGTTAACGGCGACCGACGCACCGAATCTGAATGTGATCGCACTGCCCGCGGAGGTAGAAGCAGTGCTTGACACACCCGCAGCCACGCGAACACCCGAACAACAGACACAACTTGCGTCCGCCGTCTTGCAACATCACGCGGAACAGGAACTGCAGAAACTGCCTCCCTACGTGCAGGTTTACGCAGCCGCAGCAGAGGCCGCGAACGAGCGGGGGATGGTGAAATTCAGCACGCCGCGTGAGATTCGTCTGTTAGTACGAGGGGACCTGGAAAAGCCGCGCGACGTTGTTGGCCCGGGTGCTTTGACGGCTTTGTCTCCGTTGCCGGCCCGCTTTGATTTACCGCAATCGCATGCAGAATCGGCACGCCGGGCGGCACTCGCGGATTGGCTGGCTGATCCGCGAAACCCACTCACCTGGCGGAGTATCGCGAATCGGGTATGGCATTATCACTTTGGCAATGGGCTCTGCGATACGCCTAACGATTTCGGACGCATGGGTGGCACCCCCTCACATCCCGAACTACTCAACTGGCTGGCCAGTGAATTGCGTGACGGGAATGGCTCGCTGAAGCACCTGCATCGTCTGATCTGTAACAGTAAAACGTATCGGCAATCGTCGGCTTGCGGAGCTCCGTTAATGAAACGCGATCCGGAAAACCGATTGCTGGGCCGCATGTCTCGACAGCGACTTGATGCGGATAGTTTCCGGGATTCGGTTCTGTTAGTCGGTGGTCAACTCGATTTGACCATGGGCGGTCCCGGAGTCTCGCATTTTACGACGAGCCCCGGTCCGCAGGTGACGCCGGTCCTGCACTACGATCGGTACGACCTCGATAGTCCGGGCGCGCACAGGCGGAGCATCTATCGTGTTGTCTGGCGAGGGATTCCCGATCCGCTCATGGACGCGCTGGATTTTCCCGATCTCGGATTACTGGCGCCGACTCGCGGCTTTTCTGCTTCACCGCTGCAATCATTGGTTCTCTTGAACAATCGATTTGTCCTGCATCATGCACAGAAAATTGCAGAGCGGGCGAAAGCAGCAGAAACGAAAATACCTGACCAGATCAAACAGATTGTTTCGTGGTCCTGGTTGCGGGAGCCGACACCGGATGAGCTGGAAAAAATGACGCAACTGGCTGACGCACACGGACTGGAAGCCGTTGGTCGGCTGGTCCTGAACAGCAATGAGTTTCTTTTTGTTGAGTAACGGAGAGGGCAAGGGGACCGATGTTGAACCTACCAATTTCACGACGCGAACTTCTGACTCATTCGGGAGGCAGCTTTGGCGCGGCGGTACTCGCCTCGTGGCTGGGGCAGGAAGTGACGGCAGCACCTGTTTCCAACCTGAACGGCGGCTTGCATCATCCGGCGAAGGCGAAACGAGTCATTCAGTTGTTTATGAACGGCGGCGCGAGCCCGATGGACACGTTCGACTATAAACCGGAACTGGTGCGACTGCATGGTCAGATGCTGGGGCCCAAAGAAAAACCCGAAGGTTTCACTGCCGCAGCCGGTGCGGTGATGAAAAGTCCGTTCGAATTTGCTCAGCATGGTGAAACCGGCCGCTGGGTCAGCACGGTTTTTCCGCATCAGGCGAAGATCGTGGACGAACTGGCGTTTCTGATGGCGATGACGACCAAGACCAACGTGCATGGTCCCGCCAGTTATATGATGAATACCGGCTTTATGCTGCCCGGGTTTCCCTGTATGGGGGCCTGGATCTCTTATGCACTGGGTAATCTTGCGGATAATCTACCGACATTTGTAGTGCTACCGGATACGCGCGGTCTTCCTTACAACCAGAAAGGAAATTTCAGCTGCGGATTTCTGCCGGCCAAACATCAGGGAACCCTGGTCAATGCGACCAGCAAGACGCCGATCCCCAACCTGTTTGCCGATTCCCAGTATGCGTTCGCGCGGGAAAAAGCCGACAAAGACACCTTCGCGCTATTGCAGCAGTTGAATCGACAACATGCGGCCCCGCGTCCCGATGATACGCGTCTCGAAGCGCGAATCGCTGCGGGGGAACTCGCGGCAAAAATGCAATTGAGTGCGCCCGAAGCCTTCGATCTCACACGGGAGTCGAAAGAAACCCACACAGCTTATGGGCTGGATCAGAAAGTGACGGAAGATTTTGGCAGGCGTGCATTACTGGCGCGGCGTCTGCTGGAACGGGGGACGCGTTTCGTTCAGGTCTGGAGTGGTCCTCAAGGCGCGGTCAACAACTGGGACAATCACGGCAATATTCAAACCGAATTGCCTCCTATTGCAGCAAATGTCGACCAGCCGATTGCGGCACTATTTCGGGACCTGAAATCGCGTGGTCTGATCGAGGACACGCTCGTTGTCTGGACGACTGAATTCGGTCGGACACCGTTCGCGCAGGGAAGTCTGGGACGTGATCACAACCGAGGCACCTTTGTCACCTGGCTGGCGGGGGCAGGAGTCAAAGCGGGCGCCAGTTATGGGAAAAGTGATGAGCTTGGATACCAGACCGCAGAAGGCAAGACCTATTGTTATGATCTGCACGCGACCATTTTACATCTGCTGGGCATCGACCACCAGCGTCTGACTTATCGCACGGCTGGCATTGATCGCCGTTTGACTGACGTGCACGGTCATGTGGTGCATGAGATTCTTGCCTGACACGATTCATGCTGGTTCAAGTCTTGAGCCCGGCCAGTGTTCCCGTACTGGAACCAAAACGGTCGGCTTCGATACCCAGTCGCTGCAGCATACTGACATACAGGTTACAGAGCGGGGGATTGCTTTCGCGATTGAAGGCCAGGTGCTGGCCGTGCCGGAAGCCGCCGCCAGCCAGTAGAATTGGCAGGTTGGTGTTGTCGTGCGTATTGGCGTCCCCCATGTTGCTGCCATACAGGACCATCGTACTGTCGAGCAGACGACTCGATTCGTCTGGCACGCTCGCCAGAATTTGCAGTGACTTTCGTAACAGCGACATCTGACGGCGGTCTGCTTTTTCCAGTTGCGCCAGATGGTCGGCCCGCATGCCGTGATGGCTGAGCGAATGGTAGCCGGTCAAGCTTTTTTCTGTGTCCTGCAATTGAAAGACGGGGGTTGCAAACGCATCCACCATCAGCGTGACAATCCGGGTAGAATCCGATTGCAGCGCCAGTGTGGCCATGGTGAGCATCTGCTCGAACTTTTCGAACAGCAGCGCCCGGTCCACGATATCCTGCGGGAGTTCCCGGTCGGTTTTCGGTTTCGGACTCTGTTCCCACTCGCCGGCGGTCACCAGTCGCTGTTCGAGTTCACGTATCGATGTAAAATACTGGTCCAGACGTGCCCGATCATTGCGTCCCAGATTTCGGTTGAGCTGCTGAGTCGATTCCGCGACGGCGTCCAGAATACTGCCGCGCCGTTTGAGCTGATGCAGCCGCTGTTCGATCCTGGTTTCACTCCCCTGGATGAACATTTTTTTGAAGATGCTGGCCGGACTGTCTTCGGTTGGCAGAAGCACACCGTCGCGGGTCCAGGACAGGCTGCGGTTTGCCTTGTCGATATTAACGCCGAAATTCAGCGTACCGAAACGGGTTTGCCGGCCGAGATGTTCCGAAGCAAACTGATCGAGAGAAATCGTATTGCGGAAGCCGCTACTCGTGGGATGTCTGGCTCCGGTCAGAAAGCAGTTTTCGGTGGAGTGCCCCCCTTCACAGGACGGATGCGAAAGTCCGCTGAAGACTGTGAAATCGTTCGAAAACTCTTTGAGTTCCTGCAGGTAGGGTGAGAGCTGATATTTGGCTCCCGTCGTTTCAGGGAAAAATGGTTTTGGCAGGACACCCAGGTTGTTTGAAATGAGCAGCATCCGTCGCGGCTGCCTGTTTTCGCCCGATGCAGTGATTGACTTCTGAGTCATGCATTCCAGTAGTGGCAGGGCCAGCGTGACTCCTGCACCGCGCAGAAAACGGCGGCGGGAAAATCTTGTCGTCGATGGTGGCAGATTACAGTTTGCAGTCATGAAAATCTCATTGCTATCGTAATGGAATCTCTGGTTTCCGTTTTATTTTACTTGTTCAGAATTCGGGACTGTCGCCTGTAAGTCATCGGTGCCTAGGAAAATCCGGCTTTGAACCAAAGCGTGAACGAGGTCCCGTGTTCTATATCCATTTTCGCGGCATTGATCGAGGATCGCCTCAATTGCTGGCCGATCGGAGAACCGGACTGGTGTGCCCGTGGCATAGACCGTCATTTGCTGCAGCAGATTTCGGGCAAGTTGCCTGGGGTCTGACGTCAAAATCGTTTTCAATTCCTGAATATCGTGGAACTTCCGCCCATCTCTCAGCTGCGCACTGGCATCAACGGCGCCGGCAACATGGTACGTAAAGTTGTGACCGGCGCGGTCGATTCCGGTCACTTTCTCGCCACTGCCAAGACTGCGATAGCGGTTTCGCCATGCGCCCATGATGTCGAAGTTCTCCAGCGCGAAGCCCACCGGATCGAACCGAGCGTGACATGCGGCACAAACCGGGTCTTTCGTATGCCGGGCTAATTGTTCGCGAATCGTTGTGGCACCGCGGATGTCGGGTTCGACTGCGGGAACCGAGGTCGGCGGTGGTGGCGGTGGGTCGCCCATGATGCGTTCCATGATCCAGGCACCGCGCAGGACCGGTGAAGTTGTGGAACCATTGGCTGTGATTTTCATGATCGCCGCCTGTGTGAGCAATCCGCCGTAAGGGCTTGAGGCAGGAAGGTTGACGCGTCGCAGACCCGAACCGCTGACGGGTTTGAAATTATAGTGTCGCGCGAGTCGGTCATTGACGAATGCAAAGTCCGCATCAACCAGCGCCGTGATTGGCAGGTTATCGTGAATCATGGCCGTGATAAACGCACGCGTCTCTGCTTCCATCGATTCGATCAGGTAATCGTCGAAGCGGTATTCCGGGTAAAGTCGAACATCGGGTTCATCCCGGCGGACGTCTTTCAATGCAAGCCAGTAGTCGGTGAAATCCGTTATGAAGTTCTCAAACGAATTCGCTTCGATCAGGCGGTTGGTTTCTGCTTGCAACGTATCCGCATTGAGTAATTTGCCTTGTTCCGCTTGCGACAACAGTATGGCATCGGGGCGCGTATTGCTCAGAAAGTGAGACAGCCTCGCCGCAATGGCATACTGCCTGTTTGTGGAAGCGGGTTGAGGTTCCGGCAGGTACAGGAACTGACCCGAACAGAGAAACGCGCTGTAACCGGTCAGTAATGCTTCGGCCAGCGGTGCGCCGCTGTGGAGTTCGTCCAGCACAAGTCGTTCGTAAATCTTGATCACCTCAGCAGGCGTGGGTTGTCGCTGGGCCAGCTGAATGAATCGGTGCAACAGACGCACTGCGTCCTGTTCCGGTTTCTCAGAGATGAGTTCGACAGCCAGCTCGCCTTTCGTCGCAGGGCGAATGGCAAGGTCGTCAAATAAACGCTTGTGAGAGGGGGGCGGCCACGTTTCGGAATCGATCGGACCGGTAATCTCCAGCCATTGAAAGGCAATCCCCGGATGACCTCCCTCCGGCATGGGGGGGAAATCATAGTACAACGGCGCGTTGGGCGGATTGATCGCCCGCGGAACCGGCAGACCCAGCAGGCTGTACTCAAATGTCTCATTCTGTTTCAGACGAATCATCGTTTCATAAACGGCCACTTCCGGTTGAATGTCGAGCGTGTCGCCCGTGGCGCGAACGTCCCCCGAAACGTCGGGTCCCGAACGTTTCCGGGCGCGAAAGTTCATTGGAATCGAATCCCAGGCCGGTTTCAAACTGAAGTCCCGCATCTGGCGGACAGCGCGGGCGGAGAAACGGATGCGGTACGCGCCCGGTTCGACCGCTTTGAAAATGTCGGGATATCCGTAATACGGCCACGAGGCAGAACGGAAGATCGCCAGTTCTATTTCCGGGTCGTGTTTATTTTCTTTGCGCATACGCGACAGGTCTGCGCCTGAGAGCGGAATCATCTGCGAATGTTTTGCGTAAAACATCGCTTCGCGTTCACCGTATGTGTTCGCACTTTCAAACATGCGTGTGGCCGGCAACCGCTCGTGGACTGGCGGACGCGGTTTCACTCCCGAGGCAACCGCCTGTCGCAGCGCCATATCGGCGGCATCGAGATACGCGTCCAGCTGGATGCGGGAAATGTCGAGCGCTTCTGCGACTTTATTGCAGTGGAATTTTTCCCGATCCCCCGGCAGCATGTCACGAATATCAAGCTGCGGCAGTGCGAGCAGATCGCGCAGATTCTGTTCGTACTCACGACGGGTCAACCGACGCAGCGGGCCGCGTCCTTCCGCGAGAACTGCGGCATGGTCGGAATTATCAATCGCCGTTGCGAGCGTCTTGAGGAGCGATTGGCGATCCTCTTTCGGAAGATCGCTCGCATCGGGGGGCATTTCGCCTGCGGAGATGCGGTCGTGAATCTTGACCCAGCGCCGACGTACTTCTGCGTCATCCAGCTTCCAGGCGACGAGCGTCAAGTTCAACCCGCCTTCCGTGGTGTCAGCGTTGTGGCAGTCAATGCAGGTCTTTCGGATCATCTCTCCGACAACTGTCTCCGGCTTTAATACGGCAGTCTCCGCCGCAGCAAGTGGAGTACAGATAGTTAGCGTGATCAGAGTCAACAGATAAAGCTGCGAACGATTATGAAACCCTCGCATCAAATGTATGCTTTGCTGAAAACAACGGCAACCGTGCGTGAGCATACGGTTCATTGCTTCCCTGTTTAAGAATCTCGGACTGAGATTCAAATTTAAGCCCATCAGTCACTCCTTGGATTTCACAGTGCAACTGGCCAGGTGATCGTCGATATGCTGGTTTGGTTCTGGTTGCACTTCAACAGTCGCTTCACTTTACCAATATAAATCACCGGGAGAGATGATCCCATTGCGATCTTGTTTATTTTGTATGATTTACCAGTTCCGTTGATGAGCTGATCGGCAGGGACTGCCTACTTTCCAGTAACCAACGTAAAATCGTGCTTGTTGTCGGCTGGCTGAATCTGAACTTTCAATTCGGTTTTTCGATTATAATTTTCTGGAATAACACTCGCATATTCGTCAATCATACCAGTTCCAATCGTCTCAGGGACTTTCTTTCCGGTGGGCTTTTTGGAATCGATTTCTACTTTGTATTCCCCTGGAAATAGTCCTGCTGAGGATTCAATTTGGTAGAGCCCTTCGACAATTTTTCCTCCTGCAGCAACTCCCTTCCCCACTGGGATAAATGTAATCAACCCCGTGTCGAGCGGCTCCCCATTCACGGAAACGGTCCCGGCAATTGCAACTTTTCCATTACCGCTACTTGAACTAGAACACGCCGGCAGCGTGATTACGAGCAGAGAGAATACACACAGGCAGAGCAAGCGCTTTGGTATCATCATTTCTGGTCCTTTGAAGCCAGCGAGCCTGATCGACTAAGAGTCGGCTCGGTGTGGCGCTAAATTTATTTTATGGTTGAAGCATTCAGGGTGGCAGGAATGGAAAATCAGGAACCATTTCCTACCCACCGTTTTCAAATTGAGATCAAACGAAGCAAGCGTGCTAATACTCACCAATGACTTCGTTCCCGGCCATGCTGCTCAAATCTTGCCAGGTGCCAAGATCGATATTTTCAGAGACAAATCGGACCGCTCCGTCGCACATCAGAACGTGAACACCACCTACATGCATACTGCGCGATGCAACACTGGAACTTGTGCCGTTGCCTCCCGAACACGGCAAACGTCCCGGCTCGTTGATGCATAATACCGTAAGGTCTGGTGAACTGCTGTTTGGCCCGACGCGCGTCATCAGCGGATAGGCATCAGGCTCGTCATTCCAAATCCAGGCGCGATATTCTTTCGCAGTACTCACCGGCTTCAGCATTTCCATCATCGCCAGTGTATTGCTGGTTCCATCGGTCAGATCGCGGAATTTTGCTCCAAAGAAATTATTGAACGGGGATGCCTTACCTTGACTGATCCATGTATTTCTACCCCAGTTGACGCCATAATTTCCTTTAATACTTGCACCAGGATCTCCCCACAATGCCGCCGTGTCAAGAATGACTGCCTCTCGATCACTGGGACATTGCCAGGTTGGGATAGGTGCAGTCCGTACTGGTTTTAACGCGGTTGTCGGCCAGGATGAGTTGTGGTCATAAAGGTTATACAGGTTTGCCTGATCGATGTAGGGAAACAAAAACAAACAAAATGGGGTTCGTTTCGGTTGGCGATAGATCATGCCGGGGGGGAATCGGCTGTGGGCCTCGTGATAATTGTGTAAGGCCAAACCCAACTGCTTCAGATTGTTTTTACAACTCGAACGGCGAGCTGCCTCACGAGCCTGCTGTACGGCAGGTAATAACAGGGCAATCAAAATTGCAATAATGGCAATCACCACCAGTAACTCAATTAACGTAAATCCTCGATTCCGGCGTAACATGAGCGTCTCCTTTGAAAAAATGTCGTCTCAGCCCTGCATGTTGAATAAGATGAAAATGAGCGTCGACTGAATTGATCTGGATCACGAATTATCTATTTAAAAATAAAATAAACTCAGGTAGTTCAATCTTAAAAACTCGATCATGGCGACTCGGGGAGACCATGGATAAAAACACCTTCGATGGCACGGTTGCAGGTTGCTTCCAGATGACGCGACATTGCATTTCCCGCTGCGTCTTGATCTCGATGGATCAAAGCTTCCAAAATCTCTACATGTTCCGTAAGAATTTGGTCCGTGTATGGTCCCCAGTCTTTTAACAACACTCTGATCATATGCATCAGACGATCGTAACGATTCAGTTCCGCTTTCAGCCGGGAAATGCCGGATGCCTCGACAATGGCGATGTGTGTTCTTCTATCAATGTCAGAACAGAGTACACTCCAGTTTTCGTCGCGGCTGGCCTGCTGCAGCACTTTCGTTTCAGTAGCGAGTTGTTCGAGCAGTTTCAGGTCCGGGCAATCGCAGGCACAGCGTGCCGACTCCACTTCCAGGATTCTGCGGATGTGATAGATTTCGCGAATTTCGGGAATTCCCAGAGGGGCGACAACCGCTCCCCGGTTGGGGAATAATTCGACGACACCGATTCCCGTCAATTCCACAATCGCTTCCCGGACTGGAGTACTGCTCACTCCAAAATGATCCGCCAGATGTTGTACTTTTAAACGCGTTCCCGCCGGATACCCACCTGTAAAAATAGACAGTAGTATCTGACTGAAGATATCCAGCCTGAGTGATCCGACATTTAAACGATAAGGCGAAAGCGGGGCGGAAGTATTCATTGAAGTCATGGCCAACGTGAATTGTTGAAAAGAATGGAATTTAATTAGGACGGCTTTTCAGCCAACCTCAATTATAATGCATTATGCATAATATATAATATTTCATGGGTGTCAACAATGAACTTCGATATTTAAGTGTTTTAAATGAAACCATTCTTGCACTCCCTCAATTAATACTGGTCCCTATCGCTTTCAAAACGATACAATAAATGCAGTTGAACGATTTAATACATTGCGAATCAGGGAGTGCTGTCTCTGCATTCAAGGTTCGAAGGTTTTCAGACAGGATGCGAGACCATGCAGTTGAACCGACGTGATTTCGTGCAGGCGATGCTGGGCGGCCCTTTTGCCCTGACGCTTTCGCTGGCTCAGGCAAAAAGAGTGACTGCCGACGAAACTAACGGGGCTGGTATTTCGATTACTGAGGTTCGTGACGGCGAAGACCTCTTTGGGTACATTCGCCGCGTGAAGGGGGATTTCGATCCACAGCTTTATCGTCAACTACTCGGTGCGGCAAATGAGTTCAAAGAGGGGGATCAGATCATCGGCGTCGCAGCCGTGGATGAAACATCCCGGAGTCACGCGCGGACGCTGATCGAGCGAACCCGGATTTCAGACCTGAATGCCCATCCCGTCTTTGAGGACGAACTGCATCAATTGATCGTCGAGGGGCAGTCGCCTGATGCAACGGCACATTCCTCGAACCTGACTCTCGGTGAATTAAAACAACTGCTGCTGACAAAAAATGAAGCCACGATTAAACAGGTCTCTCAAGGGCTCTCCAGCGATGTGATCGGCTGTGTGGTCAAGTTGATGAGTCAGCGGGAACTGATCGCCGTCGGTTCCAAGATATTCAATACACTGCCGGGCAGCCGCATCGGGGCCCGGGGTTATCTGGGCGCACGCATTCAACCCAATTCGCCGACCGACAACCTGGACGACATCTTCTGGCAGGTCCTCGACGGCTGGTCTTATGCGGTGGGCGATGTGGTACTCGGGACGAATCCGGTTTCCAGCGAGCCTGAGTCGGTACGGGCGGTGGAACTGGTACTTCGCGATCTGCTGGTGACGTTTGGAATTCAAGACATCATGCCCCACTGTGTGCTGTCGCATATTGATGTGCAGGCGGAAGTGGAACGCCAGAGCCCCGGCAGTACGGCACTCTGGTTTCAAAGTATCGCGGGCAGTGATGACGCGAACAAAACGTTTGACATCAGCCTCAAAAAAATGCGTGATTATGCCCGTTCGCGCACGGGACAATATGCTTTGTACTTCGAAACCGGGCAGGGGGCCGACTTCACCAATGGGCACAGTCATGGTTTTGACATGGTTCTGCACGAGTCGCGTAAGTACGGTTTCGCCCGTGTATTGACGCACGAAGTCGCCGCAGCACAACAGGCCGCCGGTAAAACGCCTGCCCCCTGGGTGCATCTGAACGATGTCGCCGGCTTTATCGGGCCGGAAGTTTTTCGGACGCGCGAACAACTGGTCCGCTGCTGTCTGGAAGACATCGTGATGGGCAAACTGCACGGCCTGACGATTGGCCTGGATGTCTGTTCGACCCTGCACATGGACGTTTCGCTGGACGATTTAGACTGGTGTCTGGATCAGATCATGCCGGCCAATCCCGCCTACCTGATGGCGCTACCGACCAAGATCGACCCGATGCTCGGTTATCTGACGACCGGATTTCAGGATCATGTCCGCATTCGCGAGAAGTTTGGCACTCGTGTGAACGACCAGATGTGGTCCTTCTTTCAGATGCTGGCGGTGATCGACGAGAACGGTGCGCCGACAAAACACTTTGGCGACCCTAACTGGGTATATCTGCAGTATCGACGCAAGAAAGGGGATATGCGGAGTGACGAGGCCATTCTCCACGCCGGTCGCCAGCAGTTAGCCGAAGTGCGTAATCGGGGCGTGTTTATCGCGGAAGGGTATGGACAAAAACCTTCAGAGCTGGAACCTGCGCTGAAAATCGAAATCGACCAGATTTATCAGGACGCGAAAAAAAGCATCTGGGCTCAGCTGACTCCCGAGTTCGTCTCCCATGTGCCGGGGGTTGTGCCTGTCATGACCCGATCCACCGATCGGCTCGAATACATTCTGCATCCGACTTCCGGCGAACAGCTTTCACAAACCTCCGCAGAAAAAATTCGCCAGTTGCGCCACGGTTATGCGGAACAGTTCAATGTGCAAATCGTGATCTCCGATGGTTTGAATGCGCTGTCGATTATGGATGAAGGTCATCTGGAACCGTTTCTCACAGAACTCAGGCAGCAGTTGCAGGCGACCGGTTATGCTTCGGCGGAACGAAATATCGTCGTGCAGTCGGGACGGGTCCGCGCGGGGTATCGGATCGGCGAATTACTCTTTGGCGGTCTCTCGGGTAACCGCGCGATTCTGCACATCATCGGCGAACGCCCGGGCACGGGACATCATACATTCTCAGTTTATATGACCTCACCCCCCGGATCGGTGTGGCTTCAACCCGGTCAGGTCGATCACAATATCACCAGAGTGGTTTCCGGCATCGCTGCTACTGCGCTCAAACCAAATAAAGCAGCCCGCGATACCGTGCGGATTCTGCAGCAGATGAATTCAGGGTGATGAAGCACGATCATTAATATTTGCAGATTGACAAACGCAGTGTCATTCAGATAGGGTTGCAGAATGCGGGAAACATAGATGTCCTTGGATAATCGGCAAAAGAATAGAACGAAACGGAAAGAGCGGGTGCTGAATCACTTCAACCTTAGGAATCAGTAATGAATGAAATATGGATTTTGCTGAATGTATTTCTTCCGTTCCTGGTAATGATCTCATTGTGGTCTTTATTCGGAATGGGACGTAGTAAAATCTGCCCGAACTGCAGCGAGCCGTTCCCGCAATTTCAGTCTCCCTTTACGAAAACCAGACGCCAGTGGATGGTCGGGGGTTATCGCTGTCTGAACTGCGGCTGCGAGACGGATCTTGCTGGCAGGAAAGTGCATTCCGGTATTATCCCGCAACAGCAATCAGTTGTGATTGGTCTCGGGCTGCTGGCCTTAATCCTGGTCGCGATTCTCGCCCTCGCCTTTCTTCCGCTGCTGATGATGGTAAACCGACTCTGATCAGAATACTTCCCGTTTCACTTCGCCTTTGATTCGTGCTGCCAGCTGTCATCCCTGTGGAACCGCATTTTGATCTCTAGAGACTTTCAGGCATTTCCAGCCTCACTTCACATACCCTTCATACTGATTTCATAAATCAAGTTTCTATTCTCCTATGTTTAACCTGTGACTAAAATTCGAACTATCCTGCGATGTCTGCTGGTTATGACTGGCTGGCGATCAGGAAATATGTTTGATCTGAATCAAGGGAGAGCAAAATGAAACAGGTGATTCTATTCATCATGGTTCTGGTTTGGGGCACGACCGCATTTTCTGCAGAACCCGCTCCGGAAGAAGATTATTCACTGGTGGAAGGGAAATGGATGCGGAACATTCAGGATGGAAAAGGGGCGCCGGTCAGAATCGAGCAGGAGTTAGACCAGAAAATATCAAAGGTCAACGTTTATGACAGAAACGGCAAACTGGTTCATGCACAGCAGGCAAAGTATCGTCTGCAGCGGGTCGATGATTTAAAGTTGCTCATATATTATGAGTTAGAGGTTTTGGAAGGCGCGAAAAAAGGTTTCAAGTCACAGACCGTGCAGCCGTGCGTCTACCGGTTGAGAGGGGATCAGTTGATTGTCGTGGAGGGAATGGTGAAGGGGGATGACTTTCCTTCGCTGATGGTCGTCTGGTGGAAGATCAAACAACCGAAAGCCCCGCCGGAAACGTAAACGGGACGATGGCCACCATATTACTGTACGCTTTTAATAACTTCTGCCAGCCGCCAGCCTGACTGGGCGGCGCGTTTCACTGCAAGCGTGCCTGCTTTCTGATAGTAGGCTGCCGGCAGCGACGGAAATTTCTTCAGTTCGCTTCGATCAGAATCGCTCTGTTTGACGGATTCCAGAATCGGTGGTGTGTAAACATCGCTTTTTGCCAGAGCGTGGCTTTCATCGATCCAGGCGGAGAAGTTCATCTGCTGCGCCGCATGCTCGCCGAGTTGCTTCATCGCCGGATCACGGGCGATGCCGACCGCCTGACCGACAATGTCCGAGTACTTGAAACTGTTTCCCAGTAAACCGTCCCACTGCGAATGCAGATTGGATTTGCCGATCCGGATACTGTTGCCGCCCCGGTCACCTTCGGGGAACGTCTGTTTCGTAAACAGGGCGGACGAGTGCAATGGCTGATGACTGTCGCCGGTCAAGTGCATGATCCAGCAGAGATAAACGGCTTTGTCGGGCTGACTGACGGCAGGGTTTTTCATCTGTGCCACACAATATTCCAGCGCCTGTAGAATATTAAACTGCAGGCGATCGTCCCCTGCTTTAATTGAGGTCGCGATATTCGCGGGCAGTGCACGACTCAATACTTGTTCCGACGCGAGATCAAGATAAATCGGCTGGTTGATGTAATGCCATGTGCTGTGATGATACTTTTCACGGTTGGTTTCATCAAAACTGCGGGTGATATCCGGCCAGGTGGCAGCACGCATGAAGATCCAGCGGTTCTGGATTTCCGGACTCGCTGTTTTGATGACGTCCGGCATTCCCGACTGAAAATCTTGCTCAAACCGGGGATGCTGCTTCAGCAATTCCACCATTGCTGCCTGAACCGCGGGTTCCAGTTGATCATAAGCGATGGATGCAATGATCCTGTGCCCGGCAAAGTTCCAGGCCTGGACGGGGAGTTGCGCAAACAGGAGTGCCGAGAAGGTCAGGGCGGCAGTCAGCAGGGAAAATCGTTTCACGATCTATCGCACCTTTCGAGTAATCAGCGGTCGCAGAGAAATATATTCGAAATATCGCTTTATCTGCGGGGCAATTCAAGCGGGCCACAGAGGCGTTAATTCAAAATTCATAAAACGGTGCGATGATCTTGGCAGTTGTGAATGTGGGTTCCTAGGCTGGAAGTTGAGCTTAAGTTATAATCGCCACCACGTAAAACGACATTGCGGCCGCAGGTGATTGACTGACACTCTACACAAATGGTGAGAAATGCCTTGATGCCACAAACGACTGAGCCCGCGCCCACGTCTCACCAGAGTCTGCCTCGCAACGTCAAGCTGCTTGGCTGGGCAAGCTGTCTGAACGATATCGCCAGCGAGATGATCTTCCCGCTGTTGCCGCAGTTCCTGATCACGGTGCTGGGAGGCAACCGCTTTTACTTAGGGATCATCGAAGGTGTGGCCGAGTCTGCCTCCAGTCTTCTAAAACTAGGATCAGGGGCCTGGACGGACCGCGCTGGCAAACGCAGAGGTTTCGTGATCTTCGGCTATGCACTGGCTGCCGTTTCACGCCCCGTCATCGGAACTGTGACCGCTCCGTGGCAGTTGTTTTTTGCCCGCACCGCTGACCGGGTCGGCAAGGGGATCCGCACATCACCGCGCGATGCCTTAATAGCCGATTCGACCACTCCGGACTTTCGAGGCCGTGCGTTTGGTTTTCATCGGGCGATGGACAACCTGGGGGCCGCCGTGGGGCCGCTCCTGGCAACCGCGTTCCTCTGGTTCTGGCCGGGTGAACTCAGAATGCTTTTCCTGCTGACACTGCTGCCGGGATTGATCGTCGTAGGAATGCTGGTGATGGGGCTGCAAGAAACCGTAGCGACCGAACAGACAGAAACACGTTTCCAACTGTCGCTCAAGCCTTTTGACCGCAATTTTCGGTTGTATCTACTGACACTCCTAGTTTTCACGCTGGGCAATTCGAGTGATGCTTTTCTGCTGATCCGGGCCGGGGAACTCGGTGTGCCTACGACCTTCTTGCCGCTGCTCTGGTTTGTGTTTCACATCGTCAAAAGCGGCGGCAATCTGCTGGTGGGCAAGTTTGTGGATCGAATCGGCCCTCGCAAGCCTATGTTCATCGGCTGGTTTATTTATGCGGGCGTCTACATCGCCTTCGGTCTGGCAACAGCCGCCTGGCACGCCTGGGCGCTCTTCCTGGCTTATGGCGTGTTCTATGCCTTCACTGAACCGGCGGAGAAAACCTTCGTGGCCAATCTCGTCAGCCCGGAGCGAAAAGGGCTGGCGTTCGGCTGGTACAACTTTTCGATTGGAGTGGCCGCCTTGCCATCCAGTCTGATTTTCGGGGCGTTGTACCAGGAGTTCGGTCCGCTGGTTGCGTTTGGCTGGGGAGCAGGATTAGCGTTGATTGCGGCCTGTCTGCTTACGGCAGTCAAACCGCCGACGAAGTAAGAAACTCTCAGGATTTGTGCTGTTTTTCAGACTTTGGGGCGGTTTAAGCGAATAGCCACCCAAAAAAAATCCCCCCACTTTACAGAGAAAGCGGAGGGATTATCGTTGTGGCTATTATGTCTTGAGCAGTTTATTTCTTCTTAGCGCCTTTGCCTTTGGCAGCTGGTTTGCCGGCACCGGTTGCTGGTGTGCTTGGTTGTTTCTTGGCATCTTGCCCAATCTTGTTAGACTTAGCCATCACTCAATCTCCAAAAAATGAAGTTACTTTAAACACGTATGCTACCCTGCATCCGTAGATTTATATTATCAATATATGGAAATTCGCAAATATCAAAGTGCCAGTAATTGTATGAAATTTGATAAAATTGTTTAAATATTTTGAAGTAACATCTTGATACTTGTCTCGCCGACATCAGAACAGAATGTGTCCACGAGGGATAGGCGTTGGTCCTTCAGGTGGGGGCGTTTCCAGTGTCGCCATGTTCCCAGCAACCTGACCCGCAGGCGTGGTCTGTACTGCGGCTGGTGTTTTTCAGAGGGGCGTATGACTATAATAGAGGCGAGATTTGAACGGGAATTTGCCTGCAGACGGAAAGACTTTTCGATGAGAAATCGCTGCTGTTTGAGCCAGTTTCTGGTTTTATTGCTGATGTTCGTCCCTGTCAGGAGCTTTGCTATGGAATCATTTCAGCGCATCAATGATATCCAGTATGCCACGGTTGAAAACCAGCCGCTGCTGCTGGATCTGTATCTGCCTCAATCGAAAAAGAACCCGCCGCTTCTCGTCTGGGTTCACGGCGGTGCCTGGCGGGCCGGTTCCAAATCACCGATGCCGTTGATCTCACTGGTACAACATGGATTTGCCGTTGCCAGCGTCGATTATCGTCTCTCGCCCGTTGCAAAATTTCCGGCGCAAATTCATGACATCAAAGCGGCAATCCGTTTTCTGCGCGGCTCGGCAGCGAAGTTTGGTTATGATGCGAAGAAGATCGGCATCCTCGGTTCGTCAGCCGGCGGTCATCTCGTGGCGTTGACGGGAGTATCGAACCAGCATCAGAAGCTGGAGGGGGATCTGGGTGAGTTCGATCAGGAATCTTCGAGTGTGCAGGCGATTGTCGATTATTATGGTCCGACGAACTTCATGACGATTCTCGATCAGTCGACTCCGCATGGATTGAGTGTGCGTGTACCTGCCCTGGAGTTATTACTCGGAGATCGTCCGGAGAAAAAAGAGGAATTGGCCCGACTGGCCAGTCCGGTGTTTCACGTCGATACAAGTGATCCTCCACTGCTGCTGATTCACGGTGATCAGGATCCGCAGGTGCCCATCAATCAGTCGCATGAGCTGCAAGGCGAGTACAAAAAACACAATCTCGATGTCACATTTGAAGTCATTCATGGCGGTGCGCATGGCGGGCCGGAATTTTTTGACGACGAACGAAACGCACTCGTCGAAGTTTTCCTGCGAAAACATCTCATCAGCGAATCACCCTGAAATTAACCTGATCGATTCCGAAGCTCAACGCTCGCCGTAAACAGGGGGCTTCCAGTTCTTGGGCAATCGTCCCTGAGGCTGCACGCCGTATGCTTTCGCGGGGATGGGATGATCTTCCGCTTTCAGCAGCGGGAGGTCGTCGGGCAGGTGTTTGATCTTGAAATCCTTGTATTGAATTTTCATGGCAGGGCCGACATGAACCTGCACCGCCAGCACGCCTTCCAGGGCGCGTCCCTTTTCATCCAGGTCGATCAGATCGGCCGTTTTGTGACCGTCAATCCAGTGCTCTTGATGATTTCCCTGCACCAGCACGCGGAAGTCGTGCCATTCGTCGGGCGCAAATTCTTTGACGGGCATTTTTTCAATGACCCACGGTTGACCATCGGGGGCAATGATCACTTTTTCGCCGGTGTGTGACAGGATGCGGCGGCCCCGTTCTTCATACAGCATTCCGTTGTAGTTGGGATTGTTCGCGACGACGTCACATTGATAACCGGTCACGATGTCCAGACCGAGATCAGGCCGCGACATGCCGCGATACTGCAGGCCACTGTTACCGCCGGCGGTGACTTTCACCTTCACGCGCAGATCAAAATTGCGGATCGTCGAATCTTTCCAGGTAATGAAACGGTTCATCTTCAACGTGCCGTCGGTCTTGCCGGTGAGGGCGCCCTCTTCGACGGACCAATACTGCGGGTCACCGTCCCAGTGACGCAGCGTTTTGCCATCAAACACACGGACGAAACCCTCTTTGTCCGGCTGCGTGCCGACCGCTGCAGAGGCGCGCGGATGAGGAACGGTTGACGCGGTGAATTCACCTTTGAGCGGATCGAGCGGGCCGCCGAGTTCTTTGACGCGGTCGGTCGTCCGATTTCGCATTTCCTCCAGCGTTTTCGCATGCTGCGGATCACCGGCCAGATTGACCAGTTCATCGGGATCATGTTTCAGATCGTGTAGAAATTCGTGATTCCCGTGGTCGAAGTAGCGCACGTATTTAAATTGTGCGTTGCGTAAACCCTCATAGGCGGGAATGCGATTGCGGACGGCGAAGTGTTCGTGAAATGTTTCCGTCCGCCAGTCGGCTGGTTTCCCGTTGTCGACAACCGGCTTCAAACTGTGCCCCTGATAACGTGCGGGAATTTCAACGCCGGCCCAGTCGAGAAAGGTCGCCGGGAGATCCAGATTCAACGCCGGCGCATCGGTGACTTTGCCACGCTGGTTTTGGGGAACACGCGGATCAGCTACGATCAGCGGCACCTTGATTGCTTCTTCATAATGCGACCATTTGCCGGCCAGACCGCGATTGCCCATATAATAGCCGTTGTCGGCGGAATACACGATGATGGTATTCTCAGCCAGCCCGGCTGCTTCCAGCGCCTGCATGAAACGGCCGATCGCGCCATCGATGCCGCTGACCATGCGGTAGTACGCACGCATGTTTGTCTGATATTTCTCATCGGTATTCCAGCGCCAAAAATAACGCTCGCGGTTGATCGTCGTTTTCAAAAAATCGGGCTGACCGTCGAAGATCGCCGGATCACCAAGCCGGGGCGGTGCAATTACAGTCTCTTCGTACATTCCATCAACGGCGCGAGGCCAGGGGAAATGACCAATGCCCGGGCGGCGGTCGCCGTCTTCCGCGTGACAG
This sequence comes from uncultured Gimesia sp., assembly GCF_937919775.1. Classification (GTDB taxonomy): domain Bacteria; phylum Planctomycetota; class Planctomycetia; order Planctomycetales; family Planctomycetaceae; genus Gimesia. The sequence continues at coordinate 19,255 of NZ_CALFPF010000428.1, read as the reverse complement.
GCATTGAACCACATGTTCAACGCGAACGGTTTGTCTTTCGGCTGCGATTTCACAAACGCAATACCCCGATCGACGATCAGTTCTGTTTCGTGTCGCAGGCTGCCGTCCGGTTGCTTTTTGTAATAGGGGTTTCGGCTGATCGCTTCAAATTCGTCAAAGTGTTTTTCCTTTTGATATCCTGGCGGCATCTTCGCGTGCCATTTCCCAAAGTAGCCGGTGCGATAACCGTTCTGGCGCAGGATGTCGGAGTATAAGGTCTCGACCGCATCGGGGCGTGCCAGTTCGGGATTGGAAGGAGTGCCGTAACTGCGTCCTGTCAGGCCGGTCAGAATCGTCGTGCGGCTGACCCAGCAGATCGCCTGGCTGACATAGGCGTTTTCAAATCGCGTCCCCCGCGCCGCCAGTGCGTCGATGTTCGGCGTCTGGATGACCGGGTTGCCGTAACATCCAATTGTGCTGGTGGTCTGATCGTCGGCGAAGAAAAAGACAATGTTCGGCCGTTCGTCAGCGTAAAGGGGGCCGGTTGATACGAAGAGCAGCAGCACGAGTTGCAGGATGATTTTCATGGTGGAATTTCATTGGTTTGAGAGGGAGCGCGTAAGTCAGAAGCCAATTTTCACAATAAAATTGTACCATTGATGGAAGTGAAAGCCACCCGGTCACTCACAATATTTCCCTGTTTTCACTGATCATGACAGGGAAACGCGACGATCATCAAAGAAAACACGGGTAGGAGTCTGATCAAGGGGTTGTAACTGAGGTCGGCACAAGATTAGAATAGATCTTCTCTCCTTTGTGAGCCCCGACGCTGATTCAAAACAGACAACCATCGAAACCGATTTAAGATTTTAGCCGCTCTCGCTGATTTTTAAATATGAACAAGCGACGGCTCACTCCCACAGGTTGAAAGTCAGTTAAAGAAATGATTGACCTGAAATACCGCATCGCTCTCACAGCGACATTGATGTACCTGCTGCTGGCATCCGGTGGAAAATCTTTCAGTGCGGAACCGGTCGACTTTCAGCGCGATGTGGCTCCGATTTTACATCGTCACTGCCTGAGTTGTCACAATGACCGCATTCGCAGAGGGGGCCTCTCACTGCATTCGGCTCAAGCGGCGGACAAAGGGGGTGAGAGTGGTTCGAGTATTGACCCCGGCGATCCTTCAGCGAGTTATCTGCTCGACCTGATCACTCCGACAGACGGAACCGCCGAGATGCCGCGCGACGCACCCCCTCTCTCTGAAAATGAGATCGCGACCATTCGTCGCTGGATCAAAGCCGGCGCTTCCTGGCCCGCGGATTTCGAAATTCAACCACCGGTCTTATGGTCACTGCAGCCGCTGCAACGTCCCTCCGTTCCTCAAGACATCGCGACCGCCGAACAATTCCCGATCCGAAATCCGATCGATGCGTTTGTCGCGGCCCGACACAAACTGAACGGGGTCAAACCGGCCCCGCAGGCAGATCGTCGTACACTCATTCGACGTTTGTATTTTGATCTCGTGGGCTTACCCCCTACGCCGGACGTGGTCGAAGCCTTTGTTTCCGACGAAGATCCACGCGCTTATGAACGGCTGGTCGATGATCTGTTAGCGTCTCCCCATTTTGGCGAGCGCTGGGGCCGCTACTGGCTGGATCTGGCCCGCTATGCGGACAGTGACGGTTACCTGGGGGACAGTATCCGACAGCATGCCTGGGTTTATCGCGAATGGGTCATCGATGCGATCAACCAGGATTTACCTTTCAACCAGTTTTCGATCGAGCAACTGGCGGGAGACCTGCTTGAGAAACCGACCGTGTCGCAGAAAATCGCGACCGGCTTTCACAGGAACACGTTGAGTAATACGGAAGCTGGCGTTGATCTGGAATTGTATCGCACGAAAGAAATCGTGGATCGCGTGAATACGACAGGTATGGTCTGGCTGGGCCTCACGTTTGGCTGTGCGGAATGTCACGACCATAAGCACGATCCGGTTTCGCAGAAGGAGTTCTATCAGCTTTACGCCTTCTTCAATAATGCCAACGACGCGACGGTGACGGTCAAGAACCAGTGGGAAGTCACCGAATACGAACAGGCCCGCGAAAAATGGCAGCCCGCTTATGACGAACTGCAAACCCGTCTGAAAGAGTACGAACTCGCAGACCTCAAGCCGGAACAGAAAACCGAGCGGGATAAGATCCTGAACGGCTTTAAAAAAGCGTCCGACCTGAAACGGCTGGCCCCTTTTTATCAAACGAAAAAAGCGGGCTGGGACAAAGTAAATACGCAACTGGGAAAACTCCTGGAAACCAAACCAACTCCCCCTGCGACGAAAGCGCCGGTGTTCACAGAACGAACCAAAGACCGGCGGGACACCTTTATCCATGTGCGCGGCATTTACAATCGACCCGGCGAACAGGTGAAACCGGGCACGCCTTTCGTGCTGCCCGACCTGTCATCGCGAGATCAGACGCCCGACCGGCTCGATCTGGCGCAATGGTTATTTCAGGACAGCAATCCACTCACGCCGCGCGTGGCCGTCAATCGGATCTGGCAGCATTTGTTCGGCCGCGGGCTGGTCGCGACCCCCAACGATTTCGGCACCAAAGGGGAAGCGCCCACGCATCCACTTCTGCTGGACTGGCTCGCAGCCGAGTACAAACAGCGGGACTGGAGCCGTAAAGCGATGATTCGCCTGATCGTCATGTCATCCACCTACCGCATGTCGTCCGCGGCAAACGCCAGTTCCAATCCGCGGGATATCAACAACCTGCTGCTCTGGAGGCAAAACAGTTTTCGGCTCGAAGCTGAGATCGTCCGCGATATTCATCTGGCCGCGTGCGGGCTGCTCGACCGCACCATTGGTCGTCGCGGCATTCGTCCGCCGCTGCCGGCGTTTGTGACCGATGTCGGGCGGAGTGTGAAATGGCCCGCCAGTCAGGGGAGCGAGCGTTATCGGCGGGGCATGTACATCGTCTTTAAACGGACGGTTCCCTATCCGATGCTGATGACGTTTGACGCCCCCGATGCCACCGTTTCCTGCAGCCGACGCGAACGCTCGAACACACCACTGCAGGCACTCACGCTGCTGAACGGACCCATGTTTTTTGAAAGCGCGCAGGCCCTGGGACGGCAGATGGATGAGCAGTATCCCGATGATTTTCCCGCGGCTGTGCAAACAATGTATCTGCGCTGTCTCTCCCGACCGGTCAGCGAACGGGAACAGGAATTTCTCAGCGCTGCTTACGCGGACCTGCTGCAATTAGCGGAAACGAAAACGAAAGACGCAACCCAGACCGACAACCCCCGGCTCACCGCCATGGTTCAAGTGGCGCGCATCATTATGAACCTGGACGAATTTATCACGCGAGACTGAATATGCTGCCTCCTTCCCTTAACAACGAAATGAATCCATTGGCGACACTGAATCGGCGGCGGTTTTTTGCCACCGGTGCCAGCGGTCTGGGAACCGTCGCTCTCGCGGCGCTGATGAAAGACAATGGCTTACTCGCCGGCGAAGTGCCTCAGCAACTGGCACACATCGCACCGCGTGCGAAACGTTGTATTTATCTCTTCATGGAAGGGGGGCCGAGTCAGATGGATTTGTTCGATCCCAAACCAAAGTTGAACGAACTCGACGGCCAGCCGATGCCCGAGTCGTTACTGAAAGACATTAAGTTCGCCTTCATCCAGAAAGAGGCGGCCCGGCTGATGGGGAGCCCGCGCACATTCAAACGTTACGGCGAGTGTGGCATGGAACTGTCTGACCTGCTGCCGCACCTCAGTACGTGTGTGGATGACATCGCTCTGATTCGCTCGATGCACTGTGAACAGTTCAACCACCTGCCCGGCCAGCTCATGATGCTCAGCGGTTCGGATCTGCAGGGACGACCGACACTGGGTTCGTGGCTCAATTATGGTTTAGGCAGCGAATCGCAGAATTTACCCGGTTACGTGGTACTTGCGACTTTGGGACGCGGCTTGCCGGGCGGGGCCTCCAGCTGGTCGAGCGGTTTTCTGCCGTCGCAATACGCGGGCACGCTGTTTCGCAATCAGGGAAGTCCGGTGTTGAACCTGGCCAACCCGCCGGAAATCTCAGAGGCGGCACAGATGCGCAGCCTGCAGACCATCAACGAATTGAACGGCCTGCGTTTTGACCAGATTGGCAACCCGGAAATTGCCAGCAGAATCAAAGCCTACGAACTCGCCTTCCGCATGCAGCAGACGGCACCGGAACTGCTGGATCTGTCGGGCGAAACCAAAGCAACGCTGGAAGAATACGGGGTCACGCGCGAAGAAGCCTCAAAGAGTAATGAGTCCGGTTTTCAAGGTTCGTACGCCCGAAACTGTTTACTGGCGCGACGCATGGTCGAACGCGGCGTGCGGTTCGTGACTTTGTTTTTATCGACCTGGGACCACCACAGTTCGCTGGACAGCGGCTTGAACCGTTACACAAAAATCTCCGACCAACCGATCGCGGCTCTGCTGAAAGATCTCAAACGACGTGGTTTGCTTGATGAAACACTGGTCGTCTGGGGAGGCGAATTCGGACGGACGCCGTTGGGAGAAAACCGCGCCAACTTCAAGACAGTCACGGGTCGCGACCATCATCCGTATTCCTTCAGCATGTGGCTCGCAGGCGGCGGCATCAAAGGGGGACAGGTCATCGGCGAAACAGACGAGATCGGCTGGGGCGTCACCAAAGACCCGGTCCACGTCCACGACCTGCACGCCACCATCCTGCACCTGTTCGGCCTCGACCACGAAAAACTAACCTACCGCTTCCAGGGCCGCGATTTCCGACTGACCGACGTTTCGGGAAACGTCGTCGAACGACTATTGGCGTAGGGGGCGAATCTGGTATGCAACATTGCCATCCAGATGAATCCAACACTTCCGTCAACCGTCAAATACAAATTCCATCGTCTTCCCTGCGCCTGTGGGCGGACACATGGGTCCGCCCCTACCTCAGCTTGGACAACGATTTCATCTCGTAGGGGTCGCCCCATGTGGCGACCCGCCTGGCGACGTTCGACTACGTTACCCTCACAACGGAACCTCGCAAACCATTCGCACGCCTCATCACAAAGCCCTCAACCCTGCGGGCGGACACATGGGTCCGCCCCTACCTCACCTTGGACAACGATTTCACCTCGTAGGGGGCGCCCCATGTGGCGACCCGCCTGGCGACGTTCGACTACGTTACCCTCACAACGGAACCTCGCAAACCATTCGCACGCCTCATCACAAAGATCTCAACCCTGCGGGCGGACACATGGGTCCGCCCCTACGATAATGTCCTCGTCGTGGTTGATCCGTGTGTGCCTGTGATTGTTCTGTCACGATTTCTGTTCCGGGGACTGGTGGATATTCAGTTATTACGGGGCCGGTGCTATCTGGTAGAATCTGGGGTGGCGTGGTGTTTCGGTGAGAGATGCCGTCTGACTTTGAGTCGGGGGGCGTTTGCCGAATCTGCGAGGGCGCTCTGTGGAATCGGCGTCTGGAGGGCTGAGGGCTTCACGGGTTTTTGATTTCACTGGATTATCGTGGGGGGCGTGAGGATGACAAGGGGAAATGAGTGTCGCGGAGAGGTTCGGGTAGGGTCCGTTTTGGTTCGTGGAGGGCTGGTTAATGTTCGGTACAGGTTCGGGAATGACCCGGTTTGGCGCCTTATGTCGCAGAATTGCGGGGGGCGAATGAGCAGTGGTTTTCAAATCGTGCTGAAACGAGGGGGTTTTATAGTGTGCTGTTTGAAGTACGGCGCGGTCTTCAGCGAACCGGTTTTTTGTACGCGCGCGACGCATCAACCAGAGGAAAACGATCATGGCAAACGGAGCGGCGCGGTCAAGACCGATTTATTCAGTGGAGGAGCAGGGGTTCATATGTGAAAAAACAACCGCGGGTCTGCAGGAGGTTCAGAGTGAAGGAGCCGAACAGGAGTGGCGGGTGTGTCACGAAGTGTTGGCGTGGAGGAAGTAAGGAAATGAGGGCGCAGGGACTTGAACCCTGGACCTACGGATTAAAAGTCCGTTGCTCTACCAACTGAGCTACGCCCTCATTTGTTCTTACTGTATCTGATGCGGCCTGGAACTGGATGTGTTTTGTGTCACATGCGTGTTTCCTGGGGGCCGATTGATGACTGAGTCAGGATAATAGCAACAAGCTCGATGAAATCACAATATACCGGGCGGAAAAAATCATTGTAAATTCATATTTTCTCTACCTTTAGTCATAACGGCTCTCGATTCGTTTGAAAGGATTCTCTGAAACGGGGGGCTTCCGAAAAGTCCTTATGAACAGGCTGTTTGAGTCCGTTTTGATGTCATCGGTGGGAAGGTCGGTTATGCGCTATAGTCTTCTTGTGTGTACATTCCATCAATATACCGCCAGAGACCGGGGTTGGGATTTTGGGGTTTCAGGGCGTCCGGCAAGCGGTGCGGACGGACATTGTCGTAACATTGCAACATGGAGAAACGATGTATGGCAGCGGGAATGCCGACTGAGGTGAAGACCGGGTGGCCCGTGGACGGGAAGGGGCCGCCATGATTCATGGCCGGGCTGACGGCGACGCCGGTAGGCATTTTGTCGTTGAGGAGCCGGCCGACTTTTTGACGTAAAACGGGAGCGATCTGATCGTAGAGGGAATCGTCACTGCCGCCGGTGTGACTGTAAATACAACCGGTCAGATTGCCTTCGAGGCATTCTGCGATCTGTGTGAGTTCTTCGTCGGTCTCGGCGACCACGAAGAGGGAAGCGTTTCCGAACGCTTCTTCCTGAAGTGCTGCCGGGTTTTTGAGGAAGTGGCTGCCGCTGACTTTTAATAACGTATTAGCACAGGAGAAAGCAGGACCATCAGAGGCACCACCGCCGGTGACGAGAGTCGCGCCGGCGGATTGAATGGCGGCGATTCCGGATTGAAACCCTTTCTGGACGCCTTCACTCAAGAGGACGCCCGCGGGGGCTGCTTCGAATTTTTGTTTGACTTGTTCGATGAATGCATTTGCTGCTTCGCCGGCTTTCAAAGCGACCAGACCGGGATTCGTACAGAACTGGCCAGTTCCCATCAGGCAACTGCCTTTGAATTCTTCTGCGATCTCGGCACTGCGTTCGGCTAATGCTTCGGGGAGAATGAAGACGGGGTTGATGCTGGAGAGTTCGAGATACACGGGTTTGCCGGCTTTGTCGGCTGCTTCTTTGATGGTTAAGCCTGCGTTGCGGCCGCCGGTATAACCGATGGCACCCATCAGGGGGTGAGAGACGAGGCGACAGCCGTCTGTGTGGCTCGTGCGGTAGATGAGCTGGACGAAACCTGTCGGCATATTGGTTGCTTTGGCTGCGGCATCCGCGGCTTCGGCGAAAATTTGAGTTGTTTTTGGATGAGAGGAATGGCCTTTGGCAATGACCGGGTTACCGGCAGCAACTGCGGCGGCGAAGTCGCCTCCGGCGATGCTGTTAAACGCGAATGGAAAATTATTGGGACCAAAAACGGCGACGGGACCTATCGGACCAAACAGCGAACCGATGCCTGCGACGGTATCGATTGTGGGCTGGGCCCATGAACCTTCGCGGGCATGTGTGGCGGCCTGTCGCAGTTGGTTGGTTGTGCGGGGAAGTTCGCCGTCTCGTAAGCGGGGAGATTCCGGATAACCTGTTTCCTGATGTGCGGTCTGAACGAGGGCGTCGGTTCGTTTTTCGATTTCAGCGGCATACGCTTCCAGAAACGCGGCAAACCGATCGCCGGACCAGCCACGCATTTCGTTGGCAGCGGCAGATGCGGCTTCGATGACGGATTCGATTTCTTCCCAGGGGCTGACGGGGAACTGGGGGGCTAACAGTTCAGCGGTTGCCGGGTTGACGGCTTGAAATGTTTTGGAAGATGTTGACTTGATCCACTGTCCGTTAATGAGAACCGGTTGTATCTGCATGATCTATCCTTCTGAACGTGCCTTTAAATTGGCAATCGGTTAATATATGTGTTTCTGATAGTTTACCAAAATCTGATCAAAGTAGAATCCATCCACTCTCATGCAGCAATTTGACGTCGTGATCTTGGGAGCCGGCTTTGGTGGAAGTCTGACGGCACTGCTGCTGGACCGCATCGGCTTCTCCGTCGCCTTGATTGACCGCGGAAAACATCCCCGGTTTGCGATCGGAGAATCTTCGACACCGATTGCCGGTTATCTGCTCCAGTCACTCTCAGAACAGTACGATCTTCCACAATTTCAGCCATTTTGCAAGTATGGAAGCTGGCAGCAGAGTTATCCCGGCCTGGCCTGTGGCATCAAGCGCGGCTTCAGTTACTTTTCTCAGGAGCCGCTGCAAAACTTTCATGTGAAACCGGATCATGGCAGTGAATTGCTGGTGACGGCGAACCTCAGCGATGCATTGGCGGAGACGCACTGGTATCGGGCTGACGTCGATTGTTTTTTTGCAGACGAAGTAAAGAAATCGAAGGTGGTTTATCTGGATCAGACTAAAGTAAGCGTCAATCGGTCGCATGTCTGGGAAATCTCGGGGGAAAGAACAGGAGAACAGATTGCACTGCGGGCTGCTTTTCTGATTGATGCGACGGGGGCAGCGGGGATCGTGCCGCATGCGCTGAGGATAAAACGTCAGACGGAGTTTTTAACGAATTCGACTGCGATCTACGGGCATTTTGAGAAGGTGACTCCCTGGGCGAAGATATTGGATCGATGTCACGTAAGTCGGTCTGATTATCCGTTTGACTGTGATCACAGTGCGCTACATCACGTGTTAAGCGAAGGCTGGATGTGGCAGCTGCGATTTAATAATGGAATTACGAGTGCGGGGTTCGTGCTGGACGGAGAGCAGAAAACCGGCTCGGTTGAGCAACTCTGGGCGTCACTTTTGGAAAGCTATCCGGCAATCGCGTCACAATTTGAAGGGGCATCGCTTGTCGCGCCTGAATCGGGTCTGGTCTCTACGAGACGATTGCAGCGTGGCTGGAAGATGTGTGCGGGCGCGGATTGGGCGTTGTTGCCGCATACGGCGGGATTCATTGATCCACTGCACAGCACCGGCATCGCGCATACCTTATGTGGGATTGAACGGCTGGTAGCTGCGCTGGAAAAAGCGTGGGGAACAGACGGACTTCCGGAAGCGATGTCGGATTATTCGGAGTCGGTGCAGACTGAGCTGGCGTTGATCGATGAGTTGGTTGCCGGCTGTTATCGCAGCTTGCCGCATTTTGATCTGTTTGCGGCGAGTACCATGTTTTATTTTGCCGCTGCGACCCGCTTTGAACATTTACGCTGTCGTGAGGGAGAGAAACCACTGTTTTTGTGCGCGGATGATGTCGGTTTCAGAAACGTCACCCGAGCATGGTTAGACCGTATTGCTTCGATTCAGCAGCAGGCGGACTGCGAGATAAATGAATTCAGGGAGGCAATCGTAGATGCGGAAAACCTGTTGAAACCCTGGAATCGGGTGGGGCTGTTTCACCCCGCAGTTCCGAACATGTATTACTACACCGCGGCTCCGGAATCAGAGCCGCGGTGAGTAACGTGTGCAAACCGTTTGTTGAATGTTACGTGATAATGGGGGAACGCTTTTGAGCCAGTTCTTCCATCATATTTTGGATATTGGCCGTGATCTGGTCCGGGTTGGTGGCAATGCCCGTCATCATCGCTGCGTTCCAGAAGAGCTGGCGGCCGCATTGTTTGATGAAAGCATGCTGGTCGGTATTGGACGAGAGTGTGCAGAGCCGTTTGATCAACTCGGCATCGGGATTGATTTCCAGAATGCGTTTTGTCATTGGGAAATCCTTGTTGTTCATACTCAATACTTTTTGCAGTTGAGAACTGATGGCGCCTTCCGGCATCACCAGACAACAGGGGCTGTCCGTCAGGCGGTCCGACTTTTTGACCGATTCAATCTCGTCTTTGAGTTCTTCCTCGATCAGCGAAAGCACTTTTTCGAACTCGGGGGTGACCGCTGCTTTCTCTTCTTCTTTGGTTTCCGATTTCTCTTCCGACTCTGTGTCTGATTCCGTTTTGCCGGGAAGTTTTACGTCGGAAGAATCGATGGAAATAATATCGTGGTCTTCAAATTTGCCGAGATTGGAGAGAACGATCTCATCCATCGGATCCGCCAGATAAAAAACTTCGATCCCTTTTTTACGGAAGATTTCGAGGTTCGGATTTTTGGCAATCGTATTGAAATCATAGCCGCCCAGATAATAAATCTGTTTCTGACTTTCGTCGGCCCGTTCGAGGTAGGTTTCCAGCGAAACCAGTTCGTTGTCTGAAGTCCCTTTCGAGGACGGAAAACGCAGAAGTTTGGCGATGGTGTTGCGGTTTTCAAAATCGGTGCCGATCCCTTCCCGCAGACTGCTGCCGAACTGACGATAGAATTCCAGATACTTTTCTTCATCATCTTTAGCGATGGATGCCAGATGCGAGAGTACACGTTTGGTTAATACTTTTTGAATCTTGCGAAAGATCGTATTGTCCTGCAGCGACTCCCGGGAAATATTCAGAGGCAGGTCTGCCGAATCGACGAGGCCATAAATGAATCGTAAATATTCGGGCAGTAAATCCCGGTTATCGTTTTGAACCAGGATGCGTTTGGCACAGAGGCTGATGCCATGTTCCGTGCGCCCGAAACCCATCAGTTCGAGATTGGTTTGCGGGCAGTATAAGATGCTGTGAAACTGGAATGGAGAATCACTGCTCAAGTGCAGATGCCAGCGTGCCTGGTCTTCGCCGTTATGCGCCAGGTACTGATAAAAGCCGTCGTATTGTTCCTGTGTGAGTTGCGTTTTCGGTTCCAGCCAGATGGGCGGCTGATCGTTCACGAGTTCATCGCCTAGTTTAATGGGATAGGGGACGAACGTGGAATATTTTTTGAGGATGAATTTCAGTCGGGTGTCGTTTGTAAATTCGTCGAGGTCTTTTCGCAGGTGCAGACGAATTGAGGTTCCTCGTTCCAGGTCTTCTTGTGGTTCAATCGTAAAGGAGCCGGTTCCGTCGGATTCCCATTTCCAGCCGGTCTCTTCCTGATAGCTGCGCGTCAAGACTTCGACTTTGTCAGCCAGCATGAAAGCGGAATAAAAGCCGACGCCGAACTTGCCGATCAGCGAGACTTCCTCTTTTTTATCACCGGCTGCATTTTTCAAAAAGTCGAGCGAACCGCTATGGGCAATGGTGCCTATGTTTTCGATCAACTCGGCATGCGTCATACCGACGCCATTATCGGAGATGGCGAGGATATGGTTCTCTGTATCGGGCTCGAGACGTATTTCGAGAGCAGAGTCATTTTTGACGGCGTCATCCGTCAGAGAGAGAAATCGAATTTTATCTAATGCGTCAGAGGCATTCGAGATCAGCTCTCGAATGGCAATTTCGCGATTTTGATAGAGGGAGTGCGAGAGCAAATCCAAAAGTTTTTTGATTTCAGCCTGAAATGTGAATTTTTCGGATGTAGTTTTTTCATTCATGGTCTTACTCGGAATCGTTTTAAAGAAAATTAACGTGAACTGGTGATTTCCTCTTAGCAGAGGAGTTGACCTGATTACAAGACTACCGCTGGACTGTTTATAAATGGTATGGCTTTTGTTGTAAAGTTGCCTGATCCTTCTGCTTGCAGACACTTGTGAGAAAATCGTGCAAAAGACATTTGTAATCTGCTGGTCGAGACTGTAATAATAAGACTAATCAGGCGTGGCACCGCTGGCATCAATTTCTTCTTCCCGGCTTGGTTACGTTTATTCCTGCATGATTAAGTACAGTCCACCTACCTAAAACAGAGATAATACGGGGATCATTTCTATGGTATTCTACTCACGCCGCGATTTTTTGAAAACTTCCGCTCTGGGTGGTGCTTTGACTTTGGGCGGTGGTCTGTCTGGTTCCCTGTTCGCAGCCGACAAAAAGCCGGCTCCCAAGGCTCAATATGGCCTGGTGACTTATCAGTGGGCCAAGGACTGGGATCTGCCGACCTTGTTGAAAAACTGCAAAACAGCCAATGTCCTGGGGGTGGAACTACGAACAACCCACGCACACGGAGTGGAATCAACTCTCAGCAAAACACAGCGCGACGAAGTGGCGAAACAATTTGCTGACAGTCCTGTTACGCTGGTAGGGATTGGCAGTAATGAACGTTATGATAATCCCGATGCTGCTGTTTTGAAGAAAGCGATTGCCGACACTCAAGACTTTATCAAACTCAGTCATGATGTGGGGGGCAGCGGAGTCAAAGTCAAACCGGATTCCTTCCATAAAGGGGTTTCGGAAGAAGAGACGATCGAGCAGATTGGGCGTTCGCTGAATGCGGTTGGGAAATATGGAGCCGACTGGGGACAGCAGATTCGTCTGGAAGTCCACGGAAAATGTGCGCATCTTCCGACGATTCGCAAGATATTAGACGTGGCCGATCATCCGAATGTTGCGATCTGCTGGAACTGCAACAAACAGGATCTCGAAGGGAAGGGGCTCGATTACAATTTTGCGCTGGTCAAAGACCGCCTGGGTGCCACAACTCATATTCACGATCTGATTAATGATCCCTATCCCCATAAGCGATTCTTTGAGCTGATGGCCGGTGCGAATTATACCGGGTGGCTCATGCTTGAAGAAGGGAAGCTGCCCAATCAGGATACAGTTGCTGCTCTGGCAGAACAGCGAAAATTGTTCGATCAGATGTGGGCACAGGCGCAAGACAGCTGATCGCTGAATCGCGAGAAACGACTGGAGTAGACAAAACGAGACTTAAGGTGTTTCGCAGTTCGTGTTGTTTTGCGCATTCTGTTCTTTGATGGCAGCATACACTTCTTCACGATGCACAGTCACGTCTTTCGGAGCTTCAATTCCGAGGCGTACTTTATCGTTCTTTATTTCGATCACCATCAATGTGATCGAATCTCCAATGATAATTTTTTCGTCTTTTTTTCGGCTAAGTACTAGCATCGCGATTCCCTGCGAATAAGATTTTTGGGGAACATCTTTGTTACTGGCTTTTTCGGATTATGAAAAACATCATGTTTTGAAAAAGCGACACCTGAAACTTAGCCTACTGTTTTCGGGGTGTCTGCTTTGATCTGAAGAAAAAGACTGGTATTCTGATAACCGATTATCATAAAGAAGCAATTGTAGCGGTTGTAAGATTTATTCCTGCCCGGTTTTGAGCAGATTGGCGAAGCACCCGTTTCCACTTCTCACGCCAGGATGCTGACGGGATCGCCGATCCGGAGCTGTGGAGAGTGGCTGTCGGTCAGTTGATGGAGCCTGGTATTCACGGCGAGGCGATACATATTTTGAAATAAAGCGACTGGCGCCCATTCCGGAAATGTGGCTTTCCGTTCTTGAATGAATGTTTTCATAAACTCCGGATTCGTGTCTCCCGTGAAGGGCGATCGGGAAGGTACAACGCAGCGTTTGCAGGGATTCGAGCCTGCAAAAATCACCGAGCCGATCTGAAATAAAACAGGTGGCTCTGTGGCTGAATAGAGACGATCTTCACAAAAAGGCAGATCACCTGCCAATTCCAGATTGGCGCGGAAGCGGAGCCTGAGTTCATCGACGGAGATCTCCGGGAACCAGCGTGAAAGTTCTTCGTAGGTCTGAGTGCTGATGATCGTCGGTCCTGATGCTGCCAGATCATCCGGAAAGCCTGTTTCAATATTTTCTTTTAAACTGGCCGGTTGATTGAAATAATCGCTGAACCAGGTTTCCAGTTCCGCTGTTTGTTCAATCAGATGAAATCGATTCGTTTCTGAAGATGTCTCGGGGGTGGAGAGTGTCACTGTTCGATGTGCCAGATCATAGACGGCACGGATTTTGTGAATCTCCGGATACTTTTTTGCGTTGATCACATGATTCGTCTGATCGAACAAAGCAAACTGGCGATCTCCTGAGAGGGCGCCTCCCGGAAGTACCTCTGCCTGATCGACGAAGACAGGGTCAAGTGATTTGACAGGAAAAAGGGCAATCCTGGTGAGAGTCCACATGGGGTCGTCTTTCTGCATTCATTTCGGTGAACGACGGTCTGGATCTTGTTTTTGCAGTTGCTTCAAGTCCTGGATTTCTGCTTTGAGATCAATGATTCCCGCCGGGTCCAGGAAACGCTCGATGCGTCCAGCTGTTTCCCGACAGAGGCCGGTAATACGCGATTGCGCGGCTTTGTTCTTCTGGCTTTGTGCCTCTTCGACAGCCGTCACCTGAATGACATTCAGCTTATCCTGAAAGATTTGTTTTGGTGAAATGCCACTTTCCAGTTCCCTGATTCCTTCATCCACTTTCGGCCATTCATTATTTTTTGCCCATTTACGGATCCGTGCCATCTTCATGGAAAGCGATGCGACGGCCTCGATCAGTTCGCCGTTTAACACCGCTAATTCTCCTTCGACATTCAAGCGAATTCGATCATCGGGAATCTGAATGGTGATTTCGCGGTCGATACCCGGGATGTAAGGCACGTTCGCAACCAGCGCTTTACCGCTGCGAACATAAAGCCAGACTAACGGATGTTCCGGGTCGGCTGCGAGTGTGATTGCCCCGCTGCGGTTTGTTAAGTATTCACCCGACATGTAATCTTCTGAGTCTGGCGGAGGGGAATTTGTCTGTTTTTTTTGCTTTTCGTCTGCGAGCTGCCGTTGTCTGACTTCCTGGGGGTCGAGTGGTGACAACTCGACTTTCATGCCTGCAGAGGTTTGAGTTGAAGTTCCCCGTGGGATCAGTGTCAGGTTGGTTTGTGTGTACTTCGGTTTGACATGCAGGGCGAGCGTTTCCACTCTGCGTCGACTACCGCCGAGTATGCCACGCAGCCCTGAAGAAATGGAACAGGTTGCATATTTGCGATTGATGTCTTCCAGAATCAGGTAGGTCCAGGGGATGAACTGAATGTTTTTGACTTGCCGATCGCGATTTAAATAGCGGAAGAACGGCACGAAATAAAAGTTTTTCTCCAGGGTTCCAATCGTCGGGTCAGGCGTTAAATACTGGCTGGCCTGTTCGCTGACAGTGACCTGATCATCGTTGACTGTTTCAACCGTGAGGACAGACGAAAATAAGTCGCGCATGGAATGAAAAACGGTTTCGCTCAGAAAAGACTTTTCGAATGTGTGATGCGTTAACAGAGGGCTGAGCTGTTGTGAGAGATAATCAAACTCTCGTCCGGAAACCAGATATCCAATTCCCTCTGCTTCGATGGAGATGAGGAATAACTTGTCAAATGGCTGACTGGGATAGCGTTTCACGACTTCATCAGGCTGCAGGCGTTGTAACCCCTCGCTTGAGGAGAGTGGCAGCCAGTCGTTCTCATAGATACCAATGGCGTTAGCGGAACCGGTTTTCTTTTTCATTTCTTCGGACAGAACCCATTTTTCTCCTACGGAACGTTCGATGATCTGCTGCAGTTGCTGTTGAATCTGCAGGCGGTTTACGGGATTCAGTCGTGCGTCAGGGGCATAAGCGATGTCGACTCTGATCCGGTATGGTTGCAGGCTGATATGTTGTGGCTCAAGCGATTGTACGGACGCCGTTTCTGTTTGCGCAACAGAGACGGACTCCGAAAGCAGGAACAGTCCTGAGAACAGAATGAGGAATTGCCAGGTTTTTGAACAATCGCAAGAAAACATTATTTTACCAAAATGAAATTTCCAGTTTACCACTTCAATTTATACCGTCTTATTTTTGCGTGAACGTTTCCACTTTCGGATAAACGGGTGTGGTGATCCATTGCTCCACATTGTCGTAGAAGTTTAAGGGGCGATCAGCATACCCCTTGATGTTCGTGCGAAACACGTGAAACTGATCGATTTCCCACAAAGGAATAATGTGAGCCGTCGAATATAATTGCTGATGCAGTTTTTTCAGGAGTGCAGTGGCGGAATCCCAGTCAGTTGCTTCGTCCAGTTCGATTAATTTCTGCCTCATCCAGTCAGGGAATATTTCCAGCGATTCGATTTGTGCCCCTTTACCGACGGTTAGAAATGGCCAGAGCTCCATCACCGGCTCGGTCATGGCGACAGTGCGATAGACAATGTCCCATTTCAAATTCTGCTTTTCAGCTTCAATGGCGGTGTTCGGAATCAGCGTGACGTTGATGCCAATTCGCGCCCAGGCCTTGATCATCTCCTGAGCGGCTGCCTGCGCTTCCGGGTTCGGATCACAGAGCATATGCAGAGGCGGGAACGTTCCCCCCAGTTTTTTCTGAGATGCCACAGCTAATGCTACGGCCAGGGGATAATTGTACTGGCGCTGCGGAACCTGTTGATTGTAAGCCTGCAGCCCGGTGTAATAGGGGGCTGTGATCAGGCGACCGTTTAGGAGTTTGGATTCGTGCAGCAGGGATTCGGTCAGGATTTTCTGTCGATCAATGGCATAAGCAAGGGCTCTGCGCAGTTCAATGATTTTCAGAGGGTTACTTTCTGGATTAAACTGCAGCACATGCGACAGGGGAATCGCGCTTTGTACGACGTTGAATTCATCCTGTTGCTGAAAAAAAGAGACCAGTTTGGCTGGCAGAAAAGGAAGCACCGCGACTTCACCCAGCAATAAAGCCTGAAATGATTTCTCGAAAGTGGGGTATTGAATCTCATTGATCTGGGCAACATTATATTCCCGTAAACCAGTCGGTTCCGGGACGGCGCGAACATAACTGACCTGATTCGGAAGATGTTGATCTACGATGAACCGATTGGAAACGAGAATCTCCGGTTTTTGTGGGCTGGTTGTATTTTCGGAGTGATTTGCGACATGATTCCAAAGTGGTGGTGCGTTAATCGGGGTTGCCAATAGC
The DNA here is from genome assembly GCF_937919775.1 of uncultured Gimesia sp. GTDB lineage: Bacteria > Planctomycetota > Planctomycetia > Planctomycetales > Planctomycetaceae > Gimesia. The sequence continues at coordinate 2,515 of NZ_CALFPF010000428.1, read as the reverse complement.
CATTCTGTACGCAAGGGAACCCGATCAAAATAGATGCTGAATGTGAACGGATCTGTGGATGTTACCGAGCGGACGAAACTGTCGAATCGTTCGTCATACTCACTGTTTCCCGGCGTGATTTTATTTTTAAGAAATTGCGCGATATCAGCAGCCATTAAGACCGGATGAGATTCCCAGGTGGCATACGATTGTCGCAAAATAAAATCGGCACGGCGTCCCAGGTCGGTCGGTTCCCACTGCTCAAAAAAGCGGCTTTGATATTGCGGCGTTTGATCGACCCGGCTGACTTCAAACAGGGGGATCTGCGTTAATTTCTGATGGCGACGGGTTGAGTTCCGTTCCAGGAAATAAGGGCTCGGATCCAGAGCCGTCTCCATGACGCCGACATTTATGACGGGGTAACGGTTATGATATTGCAACAGCGCTTCGCGGAGCCTGGGGTTCGCCGGCCAGACCGTTGATGCCTCCATGACCGAAGCAATGGCTTGCTGGAACTGATTCTGTTTTGCTTCCTGAGCTGCTTTATTCAGGATGGCATCGGACTGGTTCAGAAACGATTCTTTCCATTTCGAAACGGTCTGTTGTCTGGGAAACATTGTCGACAGCCGTTTCAAATAGAAGTGCCCTTTTCGATAATATCCTTCCTTCACAGACTGGGTGATCATCGTATCAATGATTTCGCCGGCGAGTTTACTCAATCCCGGGAATTCCGGAGAACGGCTGTGTAAATCTTCAATGAACGCGAGTGCGTTCACATATTGTTCTGACTTTTGCTTGTCGATCGCTTCCAGAAACAATAATTGCTGCTGTCTCTGATCAAAACCAGGCCAGTCGCGATGTTTGCGATCGAGAACCAGCAGCATTTCAAACGCCGTACGTAATTGATTCTCCTTCAGGAGTTCATCGATGCGTTTGAGGATCTGGTCTTCGTGATGAACGACCTGCTTGACACTTTTTCTCTGAATTTGATACTCGGGGTTTTCTTTTTCATCGACGAGCGTCAACTGGATGAAATTGAGTGCGGCCCGCATTTTGCGTTGTTCATCAATTTCTTCTTTGCTTTTGGGTTTGGGCCAGTTGTAACTTTCTTTTAATGCCGCGTCGAGTTGTCCCAGCGTATCAGGACGCGGGTAGATTGGTTCCACGACCAGCACATAATCATTTTCCAGAACGATCCAGTCGACCGGTGGTTTTTTCAGGAGATCTTCGACCGAAGGAACCTGCATTTCCTCAATTTTTGGTAGCAGGGGTTCTTTCTCATCTTCTGTACTTCCCGATTCCGGAGTCTCTTTTTTGGTAGACGCAGAGTTTGCGGTTTTTTTGTCAGGCTTGGTTTCTTTTTGAGCGGAAACGGTTGTGAGCCCGAATGCAAACAGAATCAGTGTCAGGCTAATGAGACAGACGCCGGTTTTTCTGATGGGAATCATCATAGTGAAGCCTGTCCTTTCTGCTGCAGGACCTGATCAATCCGATAGAGGCTTCCATCCACTGTTGGTACGACCATGAATTTTTCCAGATCCACAATGGAACCGCTGGCGGGCAGAGGAGCCTTGATCTCTGTCTGGATTTTTCCCGTACTCGCGTCGAGTGTCATCAAGGTACCGTTTTGGAGAGAGATCAGCAGTTGTTTTTCAATGATGGCAGGAGGGCCGGCGAGGGATGTCTCCGGCAATTTTAAGTCCCAGACTTTTTGCAGGCCGCTCGCGATATTGAAACAGCTTAGGTTCTGTTTCGATTCCACAAACAGCAGCCCTGCTGAGATCCAGAGATCATTCGTTGCGGGAGAGGGTAACTGCAGTTTTGCTTTCTGCTGCGCCGTTTTGGCATCGAGCAGTTGCAGTTGTCCGGATGCATCGGTGACTGCCAGGATGTCCTTGCCGATACCTGCTTTAAAGTCGATGGGTTGTTTATTGTCGGTGATGGATAAAACGGCAAGGTGGCGTACGGGAGTCGTCCGATATTGCAGCGAGATGATCTGGCCGCTGGACGTGAGCGCGATGCATTGATCTTTCGCGGTTGCAATCAGTTGTTTCCATTTCACGTCCGTAGCGTTCTGGTCCGGCAGGACAAAATCCTGGACTGTGTTGAGCCCGTACCCTTTGCGAAACATCGAGATTTTTTTCTGAAAGGGGAGTGCAATTCCGTCACCAAGCAGCACAGGCATCGCCTCCAGCGGTGTTTTCAATTCGATGGTTTGTTCCAGTTGTCCAAAGGAATTGAGTACCCAGAGCGTAGGTTCAGGGGAGCCGCAGTAGACGGCAATTTTTCCATCAGACAGTTGTGTTGTCTTAAGCGGTTCAGTAAGCCCTTCGGGAAGTTTGAGCTGGGTGATGGTTTTTTCTTTAAAACTTGAAGCATCGGGATCAAAGTCGGTGTTACGCACTCGGAAAACATCTCCATCCGATGTGATACAGATCAGGCCGTTTTCTCCATAGGAATATGTTGCCAGAATGTCCGTGCCTAAGATGGATTTCCAGGAACTGGTCATTTCATCCCGGTTGGCAATCGTAAAAAT
>NZ_CALFPF010000427.1 GCF_937919775.1 uncultured Gimesia sp. | reverse complement strand
AAAAATACAAACCTGAGTGCCCAGAGATCATCCATCAATGCGCTCTAATTGCGCTGATAAAGGCTCAAGCACGAAGTTTTTTGTACAAAACTAAGAAAGTGCAAAATCAATGCCATATTCTTATCTAAGGTCTGGCATCCAGCCTCCTCAGCGATTGCATTCTGATTTTTGATTCGAACCAAATTCGACCTCAAAACAAAATGACAGATGACAATTCGTGTGAACATGCCTTATGATGATGCAGACTTCAGTCCTCATCACCCTCTCTAATTGAGAAAGAAACACTCGCCATGAATATTAAGATCGTGTTTCTGGTCTGTTTATTGAGTTTTTTCATAAATAAATTAAGTTTTCTTAGTAATAATCTAGTTCAAGCAGAAAAGCCAGAACAAAAAACGGATTTGCTGATTGTGGGAGGAACCGAATCGGGGTGGGCGGCTGCGATTCAAGCCGCACGATCGGGAGTAAAATCAATCACACTTGTTCTGGACGGCAAATGGCTGGGCGGACAATATACCGAACAGGCGCTGGCCTGTGTCGATGAAAACAAGGGACCGGGTAAAGTCGGCTGGGGGGTCGACTGGCATCCGATGAAACGCTCGTTTCATCGCAGTGGCCTGTTCAAAGAATTAATGGATCGCATTGAAGCCTTTAATTCAGAGAAGTATGGCTCCCCCATGCCGGGCCGTCCGTTTCATGGTCCTTCCACATTTCGTCCCGCCGAAGCCGAGGCGATATTTCGTTTCATGCTGCAACCCTATCTTGAGAGTGGACAGATTCGTCTGATCACAGAGCATTATCCCGTCAAAGCCGACGTGAATCGAAACGGACAGCGCCCGCAATTGACGGGGCTCTGGTTTGCCCCCGTCAATTCCGAAACGCCGGATCTGCACATCACCGCGAAATTAACCATCGACGCGTCAGACTGGGGAGATGCGATTCAGGTGGCAGGAGCGGAATTTGAATTCGGGGCCGATCCCCGCACACGGTATAACGAGCCGAGTGCGCCACTGAATACCGATGATTATCCTGCTAATGAAATGAACCCGATCACCTGGGCAATGATCGTGGAAGAATCCGAAAAAGATTCGCCCATTCCCAGACCAGAACGCTATGACGATCGCAATTTTGTGCGCACGTCGAACTTGAGCCTGGCCCGCATGAAAGATCTGGAATGGGATCGACCGGTCAAACTGGGATCAATTCCGCATTGGCCGGACGCAGGCAAAGCATCGCCGCGACAGCTTTCGGTTTTTACCGTACGACGGATTGTCGATGGTTACACCAGTAAAGATCACAAAACCAGCATCCTGTTGAATTATATGCTGGGGCAGGATTACCCACTCGAACGGTTACCTTTACACGTGGTCGAGGCGCTCGAAGCAACGGAACCGGGGGCGTCCACGAAAAATATCGTGTTGATGAACCGTCGGCAGAGGCAGATCATTTTTGACGATGCCAAACGACATTCGTTATGTCTGTTCTATCATCTGCAGAATTTTGTGCATGAACAGGCTCCCGATAAAACAAACAGCTTCCGTCATTTTCATTTGAGTGAGGAATTTGGAACCACAGACCGTCTGCCTCACAAACCTTATATCCGGGAATCATTGCGGCTGAAAGCCATGTATATGATGCGTGAGCAGGACGGCCGGAACAATGATGGCCCCACCAAGAAATTCGCGCGCGAACGCTTTTCACGGGTCATGTATCCTGATGGATTATTCGCCTGGCAGTTTCATTATGATTTCCATCGCACGGGACGTGCCTACCTGAAATCAGAAGGCAACAAGGGTCCCTGGATCGACTATGAAAAACCGGGGCGGAATACCAGTCTGGTCAGCGACCGTTCGGTCTTCCCATTAAGGAGTCTGGTTCCCATCGAAATGGATGGCTTGCTGGGCGCACAAAAAAATGTGGGATACAGCAGTATTGTGAGCGCGGCGATTCGCCTGCATGATCAATGTATCGCCGTCGGCCAGGCCGCCGGCGCCACGGCAGCGGTCTCTTTACAGCAGGATATTCCGCCACGAGAAATTCCCTATGATCGTGAACGGCTGGAACAAGTACGTCATGCATTGTGCGGCGCATCTGAGGAAGGAGTCGCGATACTGATCTGGCCTTATCGCGATTTGGCACCGGCACATCCCGCCTTTGTCGCCATTAATCGGCTGGCGGCACGGGGCATTTTGCCAATGGAAGTGCGCAACGTTGATTTTCAACCGGATGATCCTGCCACGCCGGAATGGCGTCAGGCAACCAGACTGCTCGCATTCAAAACCGTGGACGTTGCCAATCTGCCTGTTTCGTTTGATGAAGGCATCAGCCGCGGCGAATTTTGCCAACGCTTGTGGAGTTCTCTCAAAGACCTGCCCGTAAAACAATTTCCTCGAATGAAACCCAATGACGCAGACGGTGACGGAATCGGGGACGTCGATGATCCGACCCTGTTTACTCCCGGCGAACCCGTGTTATGGGAAAAAGCAGAAGTGTCGGCTGATCAGGATGGCCTGCTGGACAAAACCAATGCCCCGCATGCCCGCCGGATTAATTTCACAGGCAAAAACGCGCCCCCCGTATCAGGCTTTGAGTCGGATCATGGTTTGGTCTTTGATCGCAAACGGGGTTTCGGATGGGGGCGCGACCTCAGTCAGAATCATCGTCAGCGGAAACAGGTTCCTGAAGCCTATCGGGACACCTTTCTGTTTACGCGCGACCAGGATGTCTGGGAGTGTGAAGTCACCAACGGTTCCTGGCTGGTGACCGTGTGTGTCGGCGATTCCGAACACGAACAGATCGGACAATCGGTCAAAGTGGAAGGAAATCAGGTCATCAAAGAGGAAGCCACCGATGGCGGCTCATTCCTGGAGCGGAAAGCGAAAATCAATGTGACCGATGGTCGACTGACGATTGAGATCGGAAAATCGGGTGCCGGAACCAACACCTGCCTGAACTGGATCTGCATTGAACCGGCTCCATAAAACCGATTTAACAATGCATGGATGCGAAATTCGGGGACGCATGCAGTGTAACTCTTTTGCTTGCCAGGCCTCTTCAATCCAGGTGAGAATGATTTCGGATGTGCTGTGTGTTACCTCGCTCTTTGATGACACGACGCGCGCCTGCTGAATGGGGGCACCGATGTGCCCTGCTCTTTCACACCTGCCGGTTTTTCATCTGCGTTTACCCGGTTGACATCGGATAGAATCCGTTCCGGGTCTGCTGCGCAGTCTCTGCCTGGACGCTGTTGTCGAATGGCTGATGCTGTCTGCCTGTTTTATCTGATCGCGATTCAGGGAGAGGTCTGGCATGAGATGTCTGTTTTTTGTGTTGCTGAATTTATTGTCCTGCCGGGGACGGTGTGTGGTTTCGCTGGGGATGATCATCGCGAAGGGCGTGGGGATGTCAATGTGGGGTTTTGAGAAACGGAGCGCAGAACTGCGGCAGGACGTGTTTTGTGATGCGCTCCACGGCGCCCTGATGCGACTTGTGCGTGCCGATATGGCGCCGAACTTTGGTGCTCATCCTGAACCAGGGGGCTTGACGTTGAGCAAAATCGGTCTGAAACCAGCGGGTTTCAGGGGGATCGGATTCACAGGGGCGCGTGCATTCACAGACAAAATGAAATTCCCACGCGCGCGACGCGTAACACGCATCTTCGAGAAGGGCACGACGGTGTCAAGAGGGTTCATAACTCCATCTAAAACC
>NZ_CALFPF010000426.1 GCF_937919775.1 uncultured Gimesia sp. | reverse complement strand
TGCATAATCGCGTCCGTGATTGTCGCCGTTTTGCTGGGGAAGGGATTTGCAATACGGGACGAACTGAAATGAAACGATTTCTCGCGATGGCTCCGCTGATTGATGAAGACGTGAATGCGACGCTCTTCCGGAACATGGTCAAATCTTTCGTGCTGGTGTTCGTATGCATTCAAGGCGCGCTGCTCATCAGTTTGGGTGTCATGGCAGTTTTACATGGTGCAGAAGTTTTCAGAATGGTGCTCGCTCCCAGGTTCTTAAGCGGTGGGATTCTGGTTTATATTCTGCTCACCGCGATCGGATTCTGGACCATCGCCGCCAATATTATTTCGGTGTTCTGGACAGGACGTAACTGGTTTATTGCCTCAGCGGTCGGCGTTTGCTTCGGAGGGCTCTTTTTCTACACCATGATCATCAATCTTCTGCAAGCATTTTTTCCCAGGAATATTTTCGCCGAGTTGATTATTGTAGGCATGCTTCTCACTCCCTGTCTTCTGATTCTGGGGGGCACGCTCGCCGCGTATGTATCTGCCTACCGAAAACAACAGATCAGCGGCTTCGGAGCTTTTTCTGCGTTGCTGTTCTGGATCGTCGGTGTGTCGGGCATTCTGATCTGGGTGTTCGACTCATCCCCGCAGAAGCAGTGGGCCATTGCCTGGATTTTCTCCGCATTATTGACCCTGATCATCGCCCCCTTCGCGACGATTCCGCTGGCGCTGTCCTGGAACCGGCATCGCTAAATAGATCGCCTGCAGGCAGATACGAAACTCCTCCTCCGCCGTGAAACGTGTGAAATTCTTACTTTCACCTCAAATCCGCCTTCATAGTGACTTGCAGTCCTGAGCCCGGCAACTAAAAATAAGCAGTTAAGGTAGATTTTCTGTTTCAGGGATTTTGTGTGTAAGAACACAATCTACAGAAGTGTATGCGAACATTCACTGAAACGGCTTCTCTGCCGGACCCTGGTAGCAATCTGAGTAGTTTTAGTGAGGAGAAATGATGGCGCTTGCAATACATCGCATGTTGGCGCGGGTTCTTTCAGGAGGACTGGCGTTTACACTGGTCATCAATGCTGGTTTTTCGACGTTGCAGGCAGAAGAGCCGGTGATTAAAGTTCCCGCCGGTTTACCGCCGATTCCGTTTCCGGAAGATAATCAGCCCACCGTCGAAAAAATTGCGTTGGGGAAACAGCTCTTCTTCGACAAACGTCTCTCACTGGATAACACGATTTCCTGTGCCAGCTGTCACGCGCCCGACAAGGGCTACAGCAATGCAGACCAGTTTGCGACCGGCTTCAAAGGACAAAAAGGGGGTCGCAATTCGCCGACCGTGATTAACGCCGCCTATAACAAGTTTCATTTTTGGGACGGCCGCGCCGGTTCGCTGGAAGAGCAGGCATTAGGGCCGATTGCGAATCCGATTGAAATGAATCTGTCCATCAAGGAAGCCGTCGACCGGATCAACGCGATTCCCGGCTACAAAACACAGTTCCAGAAAGTTTTCGGTTCTGACGCCACCGAAGAAACGATTGCCAAAGCAATCGCCACCTATGAGCGCACGATTCTGTGTGGTGATGCTCCTTATGACCGTTTTAAAGCCGGCGACCAGAAGGCCCTCTCTGAAGGGGCACAACGGGGTATGAAGCTGTTTTTCGGGAAAGCGGTCTGCAGTGCCTGCCATTCGGGGCCCAATTTTACTGACAATGCTTTCCATAATATTGGCGTGGGCATGGACGCGAAAGAACCGGATACGGGGCGAAAAACCATCAGCAAGCTGGGCGGCGATCATGGAAGTTTCAAAACCCCCACCATCCGGGATATTGCCCGATCTGCACCTTATATGCATGATGGCAGCATGCAGACTTTGAAAGAAGTCGTAGATCACTATAATAAGGGAGGCACTCCCAATGCGTTTCTGGATGAAGAAATTTACAAACTGAATTTGACGCCTCAGGAAGTGGATGATCTGGTGACCTTTATGAAAGAAGGTTTAACCAGTTCGAATTATCCTGAGCATAAAATGCCCGAGTTACCCAAATAACTTCGCGGCAGTGATCTTGAGAAGAAAATAGTACGACACTAGAAAACCAATTGAAAATCCCCTTTTCAAAGGAAGATGAACACCATGCAATGGAATTTACACCTGATTTTAAAAGCAAGCGCCTGCTGCCTGACGGCACTCTGCCTGACTCTGGGAAGTACTGCACTGATCGCCGACGAAAAAGGTGATAAAAAAGGCGACGAGAAAAAAGAAGAAGTCAAAAAAGAGGAGCCCAAAAAAGAAGCTCCTAAAAAGGAAGAACCCAAGAAAGAAGCCGAAAAGCCCGCTCCCAAAAAAGAAGAACCAAAAAAAGAAGAGCCTAAAGCACCGGCTGTGACTGTGAAAACTCTGGTAACCAATCTGGAAAACCCGAGTGGCATCGCCATTCAGGCTGGTACCGGCCATGTGTTTGTTGCCAGCCGTTATGGAGTTTATCGTTATGATGCCAAAGGCAAAACCGTTGATCTGGAAATTGCCGGTTACCCGACAGACATCTACGGCAAAGGCCCTATGTATAATATCGGCCCCTTGGGCCTCGCGTTTCTGGATAAAGATCATCTGGTTGTCGGCGATGGCAGCCGTCCCGATGCAGAAGAACTGGTACGGATCTACAAAGTCGGCGACAAACCTGTTGCCAAATGGGTGAAAGAAGATACCGCCGTTCAAACACTGGGTCCGATCAAGGCCAGCGACAAATCGGCCAAGGGTGAAGGCAACTTCTACGGCGTCGCCGTCGGTGGCGGAGACATCTTCATCACCTGCAATGGGGACGACACCAAAGGCTGGGTCGCGAAGTCGGTTGTCAAAGACGGCAAAGCCGGTCCGCTGGAACTGACGATCGCCACCAAGGAAGCCACCAGCGTCGATGCTCCCGTCGCCATCACATTCTCTCCTGATGGAAAAGAACTCGTGATCGGTCAGATGGGTGAAATGAATGTCGCCAACGATGCATTGCTGACATTCTATGATCCCAAAACAGGGAAACTCACCAAGAGCCTGAAAACCGGCCTGAGTGATATCGCCGGCCTGGCTTACAGCCCGAAAACCAAAAAGCTGTATGCGACTGATTTCTCCTGGGTCGACACCACCAAAGGGGGCCTGTTCGAACTGAAAATCGATGGCGACAAAGTGACCGCCGAAAAAATCGTATCACTCGACAAACCAGCCGCCATCGCATTTGACGCAGAAGGCAATCTGTATTTGACAGCCTTTGGAACTCAAGGGAAAGATGCTGAAAAATCTCCCGGTTCACTGGCGATCATCAATGCCGGTCTATAAAACGGACGCTCACGCCGCGGGCTGACTTCGAAAACAATCAGCCCGCGTCGTTGTTACAAAATCAATTTTCACCAACATTTTGAAGGTAAGTAAAGACTAATGACAGTTCAAGTAATGCAGCCAGCTCCTGATTTTGCTTTGCAGGGTTATGACCGTAGCAGTGATTCATTCAAGGATTACAAACTGGCCGATTTCAAAGGCAAATGGGTTTGCCTGTTTTTCTATCCTCTGGACTTCACCTTCGTCTGCCCCACGGAATTAGTGGCATTCAACGAAGCTATCGGCGAATTCGAAGCACGTAACTGTCAGGTCCTGACTGCCAGCACCGACAGCAAGTATTCACACAAGGGATGGTGCGATAACGATCCTCAACTGGCCGACCTGAAATATCCCATGCTGGCTGACGGCACTCACAAGCTTTCTCGCGATTATGGCGTGCTGAAAGAAGAAGCCGGTATCGCGCTGCGTGGAATCTTCCTGATCAATCCGGAAGGTGTCTGCCAGTGGCTGGCGATTCACAGTTTGAGCGTCGGACGCAACGTGGAAGAAGTTCTGCGTGTCCTCGACGCTCTCCAGACAGGCAGCAATGTTCCCTGTAACTGGAAGAAGGGACAAAAGACTCTCTAAGCAGTCTTTGTCTCATCTGAGAGATTCAAAGCAGGGGGATTCCTATCAGGGGCCTCCTGCTTTTTTTTTGCGCGCGGCTGATAGGGTGTGTCTGGGTGAGCGGCTGAAATGGCAGACGTTCATGAGGGATCTGTCCCACCTATGATTTTCAGCGTCGATCCATCTGCCAGATCAGCCGCAGGGCGTTAGCCCCGGTTGAAACTGTGATAACAGAAACCGCGACTGATTTTGTCCAGCAGACGAGACGATTCGGGCCAATCCGGTCAGACAAAGGTTCCTGGCGCCTCAACTGTTCAATGTCTTGTTGAAAATTAAGTTAGTTCTTGTTTCATCATCGCTTCAAATCGTATGATTTCTCTGAAACCTTGTTTGTCATATTGCCAGATAGCGTTTCTTAATTCGAATGCTCCAAACCTTAAGTATGTCCAACCGGGGCTAACGCCCTGCGGCTAATAAGTCTTTTCTGCGGTCATCGTCTTGGAAACAAGGGTATCGTGACACTGTCGGCCAAGGGGTGTTGCATTAATCATAACGCTGTAGACTTCGAAACCACGCTCAGAACCATTAAATAAACACTACCTGGGGTTGGTATGATCTCACTGCTTCAATCCAAACGAAAAACGACCAGGTTAGAACGAGTGCTATGGATCAGCGTGGGGTTGATTTCGTTTCTACCATTGTCGGCCGTCCTTATGGATAATCCCTCGGATGTGTTAACTGACTTCCGGATGGTATATCTTGTTTTCTTCGCCGGGATCGCAACTTCTGGATTACTTTTTAACTGGGGCCCCCTAATTCCATGTACGATTCTCGGAATGGGAATTCTGATGATATTTACCGATCCAATATCGAGGACGCACCAGGAAG
>NZ_CALFPF010000425.1 GCF_937919775.1 uncultured Gimesia sp. | reverse complement strand
TATAAATCTGTCGGGGTACTTTCCGTTCTGAATTTGTAGACATTTTTTCTGCCTGATGCCACTAATACGAGAGGAGTCGCTCATGAAATCCCGCATGCTCAAGCTCTCTGTCTGGATAGTGCTTCTGACACTATTCAGTTTCCCCACTCTGTCCCCCGCCCAAACGCAGAAACCGAACATTCTCGTCATCTGGGGCGACGATATCGGCACCTGGAACATCAGCCACAATAACCGCGGTATGATGGGTTATCAAACGCCCAACATTGACCGGATCGCCCGCGAAGGAATTTCATTCACCGACTACTATGGACAGCAGAGCTGTACCGCAGGACGCGCCGCGTTTATCGGCGGTAACGTCCCCGTCCGCACGGGCATGACCAAAGTCGGTTTGCCCGGCGCCAAAGAAGGCTGGCAGAAAACCGATGTCACGATGGCGACCGTCTTAAAAAGTAATGGTTATGCTACAGCCCAGTTTGGCAAGAACCACCAGGGGGACCGCGACGAGCATCTGCCAACCATGCACGGCTTCGATGAATTCCTGGGAAATCTATACCATCTGAATGCAGAAGAAGAGCCCGAACATGAAGACTATCCGACTGATCTCGTATTACCCAACGGCAAAACGTTCAAAGAACAGTATGGACCACGGGGTGTGATCCATGCCTGGGCAAATGGAGATGGAACACAAAAAATAGAGGATACAGGCCCACTTACCAAAAAACGCATGGAAACGATTGACGAAGAAACCGTCGCTGCCGCCAAGAAATTTATCAAAGAGCAGAACGCAGCCGGCCAGCCCTTCTTCTGCTGGTGGAACGGGACCCGCATGCACTTCCGCACGCATGTCAAGAAAGAACACCGCGGCCTGAGTGGCAAGAGCGGCGATGAATATCACGACGGCATGGTCGAACACGACATGCACGTTGGCGAACTCCTGAAACTGCTGGATGATCTGGGCATCGCCGACAATACGCTCGTGATGTATTCCACGGATAACGGACCGCACTACAATACCTGGCCCGACGCCGGAACCACACCGTTCCGCAACGAGAAAAATTCCAACTGGGAAGGCGCTTATCGTGTGCCGGCATTTGTCCGCTGGCCCAATCACTTCCCTGCCGGCAAAACGCTGAATGGGGTTGTCTCTCACGAAGACTGGCTGCCCACGTTCGCCGCAGTTGCCGGAGATACGACGATCAAAGAAAAACTGAAAACAGGAGTCGAGCTCAACGGCCGGAAGTATCACAACTATATCGACGGCTATAATCAACTCGATTACCTCACTGAAAAAACGCAAGAGCCGCCACGCAAGGAATTTATGTATGTCAACGATGACGGGCAGATTGTTGCCATCCGGGCCGGAGACTGGAAAGCGATCTTCCTGGAAAACCGAGGTATGGCGTTCGAAGTCTGGCGCGAGCCTTTTATTGAGTTGCGCGTACCTCTCCTGTTTAATCTAAGAAGAGATCCGTTTGAAAAAGCACAACACAATGCGACTACTTACAACGACTGGTTCCTGTCGCGGGTGTATATCATTGTGCCGATGCAGCAGATCGCGGCGAATTTCCTGCAGACGATGCAGGAATATCCCCCCAGTCAGACTCCCGGCTCTTTATAACCTGGAAAAAATCAAAAAGACCATTGAAGACGCCGCCAGCGGGCGATAGTCAATGAACTCGTATCGCACGACAACGACTGGCTTGCTTCAGGTAAGCCAGTCGTTCGTTTATCATTTGTGATTTCACAACGAACCCGTTTTCAAGAGAATTTCATGCGCCAGATCCTCGTTGTATTTTTTCTCTTTTCAATCAATGTATCTTCTGCCGCCGATCCGCTGCCGTCCTGGAATGCCGGTCCTGCGAAAGACGCGATCATCAATTATGTCAAATGCGCGACCAATGATGGCTGCCCGCTGTATGTGCCGCCACGAGAACGGATTGCGGTCTTCGATAACGACGGCACGCTCTGGTCAGAACAGCCCGCGTATTTTCAACTGCTGTTTGCCCTGGATCGCGTGAAAGCGTTAGCACCTCAGCATCCGGAATGGAAAACCGAGCAACCGTTCAAAGCAGCGCTCGAAAATGACCTCAAAACAGTCGCCGCGTCCGGAAAAGCCGGGTTACTCAAAATCATGGCAGTCACTCACAGCGGCATGACGACCGACGAATTCACGGACACCGTTCGCGAATGGATCAAAACCGCCCGGCATCCTGAGAAACAAGTCCCCTACACCAAATTAGTCTATCAGCCGATGCTGGAAGTATTGAACTACCTGCGGGCGAACGGCTTTAAAACCTATATCGTCTCCGGCGGAGGCGTTGACTTTCTGCGGGTCTGGGCGGAAGACGTGTATGGCATTCCCCCCGAACAGGTCATCGGCAGCAGCATCAAAGTGAAACTGGAAGAACGCGACGGCAAGCCCGTGCTCGTCCGTCTGGCGGAGATTGACTTCATCGACGATAAGGAAGGCAAACCGGTCGGCATTCACCGTTTCATTGGTCGCGCGCCCGTGATGGCGTTCGGGCGTGTTGAAAAATCCCACTTTCTGGGAATATGGAGAGCGTGGGTAGTGGTCATTCTTCGTCGTGACCACCAAGCAAGCAGTAAAAAACAAAAAGCCTTCACCAGCCGCTTCAGATTCTGAGCGGTTGCACTCAGATAGGCCTGAATTTGCACTTTTACTCGCCCGCGATACCGTGCCCGAGACAAACCGTGGTTTTGTTTGGCCTCGGCAAATAATCCTTCGCTCTTCCACATTCGCTCTGACAGTTTCTGGCGGAACACTGGATCGCGCATTCGCGTCAGAACCTCCTCAAAGAAATCTTGATCAAGGCTGCGCAGGACAAATCGCTGAGGAGAGCAGCTGCGTGTCCGCGCTGGACAAGTTGATGCTTGCGGACATATTTTACAGTCGGCCGATAAACTGACGTATCGCTTGTAGTTCCTGTTACTCCCAGGATTGGGATGCAGATACTTCCCCTCCGGACAGCGAAAGCGATCCTGTTCTTTTTCGTAAACGAGTCCGCTGCTTAAGTATTTACTGTTTCCAACGCGGCCACTCCAGAGCGGAATAAAAGTCTGTTTGCCTTGTTCTTGCAACGAGTGAATGATAGCCGCTGAACCGTAACCACGGTCCGCTGTTACTTCGTGAATCGTAAGTTTGTAGCGGTGTTCGATTCGCTGCAGTTGGTCGAGATATGGCTGGTTATCATGCCGGGCTCCTGTCGTGACATACGTGTCTAAAATAACGCGGCTGTCAGCATCAATGCTCTGGTGCACTTTGTACTTGAGCTGTCGCGGTGTTCCTGGTTTTTGGGCCAACGTCGCATCAGGATCGGTGTGACTCGTGTGTGTCTTGTTCGAGACGCGCCGCGCGGACGAACCATCTTTTAAACCACGATCTCGTTGTTGGCTCTCCACCTCCTTGTTAGCTTCGTTGGTGTCGTTGTGAATCAACGAGTTCAGTGAAGCATCCGCCGCGATCAATGTAGCGTCGGTCATTACGCTACAGGACTCTGCCACCAAACCGTGTTGCTGGCATAGTTTCACAATCTCATGAAAGACCTGCTCGTAAATCTTTTCTCCATACCGGTCTCGGATACGACTGAACGACGAATGGTCCGGCACTTCGTCTTCCAGGGAGAGTCGGCAGAACCAGCGGTAGGCGAGATTGAAGTGGACTTCCTCACACAGACGTCTGTCCGAATCGATGCCGTAGAGGTACGCCACCAGTTGCATCCGAAAATAGACAACCGGATCAATAGAAGGGCGTCCTCGTCCTTCTGCATAGCAAGAGGTGGTCAGTTTGCGGATGAATGCCGGTTCGACAATGCGGTCGATCTGCCTGAGCAAGTGGTCTTCTGGGATGAACGACTCCAGATCTATGACCGTCCTGGTCTTGGGCTCAAAGACATGCAATCCTTGCATCAGCGTCTCCATGATGGAAAACAGGGAGATTGGACAACAAAGCGAACCTGCTCATACCGCCAAACCGCTCCGCAGATCAAGATCAATCACCCGTTGAACCGTTTATTTCAAACAGACTTTTTCAACACGCCCGTTCGGCAACTCGGACGGCGATCTGCAAATGCTGCAATGGACGGATCGCGGAACGAATTCTCTCAAAGTGATTGTCCATCACACCGATGCGAAACGAGAATACGCCTACGATCGCCAGTCCCATATTGGACAGCTCGACAAAGCGCTGGATGAAGGCAAAGAAAAAGGCTGGACCGTGATCGACATGCAGCGCGACTGGAAACACATTTACCCCACCCCTGCGTCAGATGACTGATTTCCTGTTTCTGCTCACGTCTGCTCGAAAACTCGAACCACCGCCGTGTCCCTTTGGTCTGTACCCCCACCACCAGCAGCGGCTCCCGCGGAAGAAACGAACTGCGCATCGACATTAATCAGATGCCCCCTTCTGCCTGCCTCAACCTCATAAATGATCATCGAAAGTTGACGCCACATCAATGCCCCGCGACAATCAATAACAGTTCCCGATTTCCTCGCGCCGCAATTCAGGAGAACAAACACCAGCATGATTCACTCAACACGCCACCGCCTGTTCTACAAACGGCTCATCCTGCCGCTGATTGTCAGTATCACGTGCGCTCTCCCGTTCACGAATAGAGCCGACGCTGCTCCGAACGAGCGCCCGAATATCGTTCTGATCATGGCCGACGACCTCGGTTTTTCGGACCTGGGCTGTTACGGCTCTGAAATCAAAACACCCCATCTGGATCAGTTGGCACAAGAAGGACTGCGATTCTCCCAGTTTTATAACGCAGGTCGTTGCTGCCCCACCCGGGCTTCCCTCATGACCGGTCTCTACCCGCATCAGGCAGGCATGGGCTGGATGAACCGTAACGACAACCTGCCCGGCTATCAGGGGGAACTCAATCAGCACTGCGTCAGTCTGGCGGAAGTCCTCTCCTCAGCCGACTACCGCTGTTATCACATCGGCAAATGGCATCTGACGTATCGCATGCAGAAAGCCAACGAAAACTGGCCTCTGGGCCGCGGCTTTCATCGCGCCTATGGAACGGGGGGCGGCGGCAATTATTTTGCCCCCAAACCGCTCTACGAAGACAATCAACTGATTCAACCGCCCAAAGAAAATTACTACATCACCGATGCCTTCAGCCAGAGAGCCGTTGACTATCTGAAAGACCATGCGCAACAATCGCAGGAAAAGCCTTTTTTTCTCTACCTGGCTTATACAGCCCCCCACTTCCCGCTGCAGGCACAACCTGCCGATATTGCCGCTTATCGAAGCCGCTATCGCACAGGCTGGGATGAACTCAGAAAACAACGTCATCAGAAGATGACCGAACAGGGACTGATCAACAGTCCGCTTTCGCCCCGCGATCCCGATGCGAAAGCCTGGGACTCGCTCTCTCAAGCGGAGCAGGAAGAGTGGGAACTGCGGATGGCCGTTTACGCCGCCATGATCACCAGCATGGATCGCGGCATTGGTCAGGTGCTCGCGCAAATCGACCAGATGGGAAATACAAAAAATACGCTCGTGTTCTTCCTCTCCGACAACGGCGCCAGTGCGGAATATATCGACCGCGGCCATCAGCCCGGCGCCGTCACCGGTACGCGGGAATCATTCCGCTGTGCCGAAGTCGGCTGGGCCAACGCCAGCAATACGCCGTTCCGTTTCCATAAAATGTGGATGCACGAAGGGGGCATTTCGACACCTTTGATCGTACGCTGGCCCGATCAGATCCAGCAGACTGGCGGCTGGACAAAACAAACAGGGCACGTGATTGATCTGATGGCGACCTGTGTTGACGTTTCAAAAGCCACCTACCCGGCTGTGAAACAGGATCGGCTGATCATTCCCTTTGAGGGAACCAGTCTCGTCTCCACCTTCCGAAATCCGGAGAAAACAACAGAACGCACGCTCTACTGGGAGCATGAAGGCAACAAAGCGATCCGCCAGGGCAACTGGAAACTGGTCAAACAACACAAACAGGACTGGGAACTTTACGATCTGAATCAGGACCGCAGTGAACTGAATGATTTAGCAAAACAGCAACCCAAACACGTCGCTTCACTTGAAGCAGCCTGGAATACCTGGGCTGAACACGTAGGCGTGGTCCCCTGGGATCGACTTCCCCCTCCCGGCTACATGAAAAAAGGGCCGGAGTTCTACCGCAAGAAGTAAACTGCTTCTCCTCAAAACCACTTCAGACAGGAATTCCGCAGAAAACAGGACAGCCAAAACAGTTGCAGAGCATCCGATCCCTTGATTCTGACCGGACAAATCGAGATATTCTAATATATGTGACCTGTCGGTCTTTTATTGACAGGTTTTTTGAATCACCGCTTCTCCCCGCGATGTCCTTCTGCTCCCTTAATTAATAGAACGTCAATCCAACATGTCATCCGTTGCCTCTTCGCCGCTGCTAAAACTTCACCCGGAAGATAATATCGCCATCGCCCGCAATTCCGTGGCGGAAAACCAGGTGTGTCCGATCTCGGAAAGTCAAAGTGTGACCGCCCGGGAAGACATTGATCTGGGGCATAAAGTCGCCATCCAGCAGATTGCCAAGGGATCGCCGATCCGCAAGTTTGGACAGGTCATCGGGTTTGCGACATGCGACATGCAGCCTGGCGACTGGATCCACAGCCACAACCTGGAAGCAGGGGAACTGAGTCTGGATTATGCCTATTCGAGTGATGTCCCTGCGCCTCCAAAACCCATTGAAGGACGGACTTTTATGGGCTACCGCC
>NZ_CALFPF010000424.1 GCF_937919775.1 uncultured Gimesia sp. | reverse complement strand
GGACAAATCAAGTTCTGAGTGCCATCGGCACGATGTGTGTGACCGCAAACGCCCGCTTAATCCCGTTCGTCTCTTTCGTGCCGTTCGTGGTAGTAAAAATTCTTACCATGACCGAAACGACAATTCATGCTAGAATCGCATTCACATACGAGACAACGCACCCCATCATCCTGTTCCGAGTGGATTACCTATGGAAACTTTAACGCCGCGAGATCAGTTTCTACAAAGCCTGGATCGCTGCATGGAAAATGAGAACTTTATCCCCGCGTTTTATGATCGTTTTTTGTCAACGTCTGATGAAATCCGCCATAAATTCCGGCATACCGATTTCGAGCAGCAAAACAAAATGCTGTTGCGTTCGCTCCGCTTAGCAGCCGGCGCCACAGCCGGCGATTCCGAGGCACTGAAAGAACTGCACGATCGCGCCAAAACGCACGATCAATACCATCTGAATATTGCGCCACCACTTTATGAGATCTGGCTGAAAGCAGTCATCGAAACGGTTCAAGAGTTCGACACAGAGTGGGACGAAACCGTTGAAACAACCTGGCGCACGATCCTCGGCTATGTCATCAACTATATGGTCAAACGGTATTGATTCTTGCCGCGGGTCTAGACAGCAGCCCGGCTTCCTTTTCGTGGTAGTAAACATACAGAATAGATCACGGTAGCGTGGGCACTGTTGGCTTGTGTACGGTCTTTACAGCCAGCTCACAGTGGCACGCGGCGGCTCTTTCCGGGTTATAAAAAACGGCATTATTCGAAGAGTTCGGGGCGGGCGTAGCGTTGCATGAGCATGCCGCCGGTGAGGTTCTGGACGTTTTTGAAGCCGGACTGTTGCAGGATGCGGGCGGCGACGTAAGCACGCATGCCCGTATGACAGACGGTGATGATCGGCCGCGTTACATCCAGTTCGTGCAGGCGGCCGCGGAGTTCGTCAACGGGGATGTGCGTGATCTCTGGGAAGCAGAATGTTTCGACTTCCTTCTGCGAGCGGACATCGAGAATCTGATAGCCGGAAAGGTCGGCGTCGACTTCGACGATGGAGGTCAGGTTGTCCAGATCGTTGCCGGCGACGAATGCCGCCATGTGGATCGGATCTTTGGCGGAACCGAAAGGAGGCGCGTATGCCAGATCGAGGCCCGCCAGATCGCGGATTGTGCCTTTGAACTTTAAGGCGGTCGCGATGACGTCGATGCGTTTATCCACGCCTTCCTTGCCGACGGCCTGGGCGCCTAAGATCTGTTCGGTTCCCGGGTCGTAGGTCAGTTTCAAAAACAGGGTTTCTGCGCCGGGATAATAACCGGCGTGATGTTTGGGAATCACAATGACCGAACGGTTATTGCGTTGTGATCTTTCGGCGGATTTTTTACTCAGTCCGGTCATGGCGGCCGTTACTCCGAAGACGCGGACGATGGCAGTTCCGACGGGTGAAATCATTGCATCGGCGTTGGCTGTGACCGCGTGTTGTCCGGCGATGCGGCCGGCGCGATTTGCGGGACCGGCGAGGGGAATTCGCTGCGGCTGCTCCAAAACGCCGTGCATGTATTCGACAGCATCACCGACGGCGTAAACATGCGGATGCGAGGTCTGCATGAATTCGTTGACTGAGATGCCGCCACGGTTGCCAATTTCGATGCCGGCGGCTTTTGCCAGACCAATGGCGGGGGCGACGCCGATGCCCAGAATCACGATGTCCGCGGCAATGGCTGTTCCGTTGCCGAGCGTGACACCAACGGCTGTTGATCCTTCCACGTTGACCGTTTCGACGGCGGTTCCCAGATGCAGTTTGACGCCATGCGCGGTCAGTTCATTTTGAACCAGCCGCGCCATCTCGGGGTCGAGCGGCGGCAATACCTGCGGCTGCAGTTCGACCAGTTCGGTTTCGATCTTCAGGCGATGCAGCTGCTCAACCATTTCCAGTCCGATAAAACCGGCGCCGACCACCACCGCGCGCTGGCAGTTGTGTTGTTTGATAAAAGCTTTGATGTTGTCGGCGTCATTCAGATTGCGGAGTGTAAAAACATTGTCCGCGTCGATGCCCGGCATGGGAGGCACAAGCGGCGCGGCGCCCATCGACAGGATCAGCCGATCCCAGGTTTCTTCGAACGACACGCCGGTTTCCTGATTCAGGACCGTGACCGTTTTTCTATCATAATTGATTGCCTGCACCAGATGTTTTGTGCGGACGTCGATATTGAAGCGTTGTTTGAACAGTTCGGGTGTTGCGACGATCAGCTTGCTGCGTTCGACGATTTCCTCGCCGATAAAATAAGGGAGACCACAGTTGGCAAACGAGACGTATTCATCTTTCTCGAACAGAATGATCTCGGCAGCTTCGTGACAGCGCCGGGCTCGCGCTGCGGCACTCGCGCCGCCGGCCACTCCGCCGACGATGACTACTTTTAATCGTTCTGTCTCGGACATTACATACCTCTCCTGTTGGTCACTGATACTTCATAACCGACTCTTGCAGCGGCATTATAGGTACAGAGGGTTCCGGCCACTACGGACAGGCATTCCTATTCGGGAGAAGAGTACGATCAGTGTGTTTCAGGTTCGGCAATGAAACTCATATGCAGTTCGGCGTGCCTGCGGTGCAGCAATTCCCACTCGTCGCGGGTTAATTCGCCAAAAAAGGGGCTCGCGTAACGTTGACTTTCCGTTTGGAGTCGTTGAATCGCGATTTTCAAATGTTCCAGACCTGCCCGATCCTCGACCGGGTCGGGGGCGAGTGCCTTTTTCGGTGCCCCCTGTAATTGAAAACCGGCTTTCATACCATGTTTTAAGATGCGGGGCTTGAAATAATAAGTGCCGATCATGCGAATGGGCCAGGCCATCTTGAATTCAAATCCATCGAGTGAACGATCCATCAAGCGGGCCAGATGATCGAAAATCAGCCCTTTGGACCAGTTGCCGGTTGTGGGTGCGTCGGCCGCGGTCAGCCGGATGGCGTCGTCGACAATTTCCTGTAGAGACGCGTATGACAGCGTTCTTCTGTCAGCAGTTTGAACAGACATGGCTCATTTTCCAACCGATGCGGGTTTACTCTGATTTTGTGAAAGGGCACTGGTCTATTCTTAGAGTTCCGATCCGGAATCTCAAGCCGAAATGCGGGTGTTTCAGAATCCTTTGCACCAATTGTCGCCGTAAACGGGGAGGCGTGTGACATCACCTTCAAAATAGTAAGCCTGGACCGTTTCGGGGATGGCGGGATGCTGCAGTTCGATTTGCTGACGCGAAAACCAGTTTTCGGCGACCCCTTCGACTTCATCGAGGATCGCGATACCCGGCCCGTTGACACTCCACAGTTCCCCTTGAATGCAGACGCCGTCTGTCGGATTGACAACAAGACCGGGATACTCGCCGCAATCGTACATCGTATAACCGGGAATGGTGCAGGCTGCTTCGAGAAACGTCTGACCTGCCAGATGATGGGAACGGCAGAAGCCGCGTTTTAAAGTTCCGTAGACAAAAATCAGCGTTCTGGATTCCGAGTGCATCGTCTTCGTTTCTACTCGTAAAGGATCTCTGCCTGCCTGAGGCAAGCTCGGGTTCGAATACCGGCGTATTTCAGCCAGTGAGCGCTGTTCGGACCCGGATTCTGTCATTTTTCAATCGGAATCGAAGCCTGTAAAGGACCAACCGACCTTACTTTTCCCCAATTGAAAGATTTGCAGGCGTGAAGACACTTCGCAGCAGGAGCGAATTCACTTAAAATCCGCTCTGATGCTGTTTGTCACCTTATGAATGTCGATTATACACAATCACTCCCTTGAAAGTCCGCCATGGAATGGTTTGCCTTTCTGATTTATTTTCTTTCCGCGATCTGCGGCGCGCTGGTTGTGTGGTTTGCGATCAAAGTCGGATTCCGTGTTTCCGCACCGGCGATCTCACAATTTCCCGAATCAGCGGAAATCACAGCTTCTGAGACTGAGCCTGCTGATAAAACGCCGCGCCTGTACTGGAATTTTACGGCGGCATTGATCATCGTGCCGACATTGCTGCTGGTGCTGGGAATCGCCGTTCGCCAGTTGCCGATTCTCAATCCGGTCACATGTGTTCTGGTAGGTGCGCTGGCATTGACCTGGCTGATGAGCCTCTGGTCGGGCATGCTGTCGTTTCAAGCACCGCTCCCGGCAGAGGTCGCTGAAGTCCCTCCGGAATTGTCTGCCCCGGAACGTGCTGAGAGTGAAGATGCCGACTTCAGATTGGCTGAGTGGACCATCACAAACACGAAGGAGGCACCGTGATAGTCGCGCTACTCTTGCTGCTGGTCCTGCTACCCGTTTCACTTTATCTGGCAGAAGCGACGAACCCGCCGGCGGATGTCGGGATCAAAACGAGACTGCTTGAAACGCTGCGCAGAATTGCGCGTGCACAGAACCAGAAACAAAGGCTATCGCATCAATGCCTGCTCTTCTTCTCGCTCGTCTGTTGTCTGTCTGCGATCTGCATCGTGCCGCAGTTTGCAGAGAGTCTTTCGCTGCGCTCGTTTTTGCTGATTGAAGGGCCGGCGCTGGTCGGCGGCGATTTTGCACCGATTGTTTTGCTGGGGCTGCTGCTGTTGCTGCACGTGGCGGGAGAACTCTGTCTGGCGATCACCGTTCAGAAGCAGGACCGGAATGCGGCGTTCTGTCTTAACAGTTTTTTCTGGCTCCCCCTGCTGTTCGCGTGGACTGCGGTCGCGTATTACCAGCCGGTTGGCAAGAGTCCAGCGGCAAGCGGCGCTGTCTCTTCGATGTGGCTTGTGCTGCTGCAACCGCTGGGCAGCCTGGCATTGGTTCTGTCATTAATCGGCCCCTATTTGCTGATCACTACCGCGCGCGTTCGCAGTGAAAACCCTGTCCAAAACTGGATTCGTGAATTGCGGATGCTGATCAGCCTGCTGATCATCGTGTTGACGCTTGTCGGCAGCCGCACCTGTTTTTCAGCGTCGGAGATTCAGAATTCACCCGTCGAAATCGTGCGTCTCGTCATGCTGCCTGTGATGACTTTGATCCTGTTATGGATTGTCATCCGGTCGCGAAACTTTTTTACTGCACGAGGCGGATTCGCTGCGGAAGCGTTCTGGAAGCTGACTCTGTGGCTCTCGTTGATCGCGGTGACGGCTTCGTTTCTTGCGTTTCACGTGTTAGGGATGACAGATCATTTGATGCATGTGTTATTGAATTTCAGTCTGCTGGCGATCTGGGCCGGATTTATCGTGCCGAAATATCCGGCCACATCGTCGGCGACACTTCAGGAATAATTCTTCGAACCCTTTTTCAGAAAACAGACGTGGAATGGACGAGCTTTTATTTTATCTGCCGCGCACTGCTGATAACCTGCTGTTTTTAACGCTGGCAGTGCTGATCCTGCTGATGATTACGGGCATCTACGGTTATTTGAACGGACACGCGCACGCACAGATGGAGACGCGACCTCAACTCCGCTGGGGCTGGCCTGCGTTGTCGCTGTTTGCGTTGATCATTTTATTTTTCTGGTTTGGACAGTCTCTGCATGACGATTCCGTCAGCCGACCGAGGGAAATCTTCATTTTGATCAGTCAATTTCTCACGGCGCTCATTGTACTGGGCTTCGGGGGGGCGGCGGTTTTATCTTCCAATTTGAAATGGGCGCTCACTGCAGCTACCGTCTCGTTTCTGACCAGCGGACTTTTATTTCTGCAAGCGGAGATGCTGCCTCTGGTGCTGTTATGCTGGCTGATTTCGGGGGGCGTAGTATTGCTGTTTCTCAATCGCGGTATTTCCGATCAGGGCTCATACGCTGATGAAATTGACGAAGAAGGTCCGTTTCGCGAGCCGTTCCTCTCCTGCCTGGCCTGTGGCTTACTGCTTTGCGGTTGTCTGTGGGTCGTGCATCGGGAGTGGGGGCCGAGCACCGGCGAGACAGCGACGACAACAGCAGCGGCAATGCCTCTCGAAGCGACGGCCCTGGTTCAGCGGTTCCTAACAGAACATTGGCCGACCTGCATTTTAGTGCTCATGTTTGTTGCGGTTTCCTTTGTGGGCATTACACGACTGACGGCTGATCCGCGCGAACCCGAATTCACGAATTCAGATGAGTACGGAGCGTGGCGATGATCCTACTTCAATCCATGCCCCTGTTGCATAATCACCTGCTGATCTCTGTGACGCTGATCGTGCTGGGTTTTCTCGGCATGCTGCTGCAGCGGAATGCGCTGGCAACGGTTCTTTCATTGCTCCTCTGGCTGCAGGGTGCCGGTCTGGTGTTTGCCTCTTATGGACAATATCAGGGAACGCGTGAAGGTAACTTCTACTTTCTGCTCATGCTGTTTGTCGTGATTACGCTCCTGTGTACGCTGGCGGCGCTCGTGTTTCATGCGCGCCGGAATTCACAACCGCCGCAGATTCCACCGAAAGTAGATGAACCGCGAACGCTCCCGATCACCCAGGAAGGAACACGCCCTGGTGGATAAAACGATCACGCTGTTACTGCAACTGAGCCTGATCATTCCGCTGGTGATGGTGCTTGTCGCTGCGCTGGTGACGTTTCGCGTTCTGAAAAGCAACCCCCGCTGGCCCGCATTCATCGGCGTGTCGCTGACGGCAATCGTCGCGCTCACCTCCGCGTTTTATTTCAGTCCCACGATCCAGCAGCAGTCTTATTCGCAGACTCTGTTGCGCTGGCTGTCCCTTTCGGATGAACCCCAGACGGCATTACAAATCGGCGTGCTGTTTGATCCGCTCAGTCTCTCGTTTTATCTGCTGATTTCAACGGCGTC